>JALYLZ010000069.1 GCA_030774015.1 Actinomycetota bacterium
GGTGATGAAGGCCATGGCCAAGAACCCCGCCAACCGCTACTCGACGGCCGAGGAGATGCGGGAGGACCTGGAGCGGGTCCTGCACGGCGAGGCGGTGGCCGCCACCCCGGTGCTGGCCCCGGAGCAGGCCACGCAGGTGCTGACGCGGCCGGTTCGGGACACCGCCGTGCTGCCCGTCCCGGTGGTGGACGACCAGCGCCGGCGGCGGCGCCGGATCGCGGCCGGGATCCTCCTCGGCTTGCTGATCCTGGGCGTGCTGGTGGGCGGGCTGATCATCCTGGCCACCAGCCTCATCGGCTCCACGCCGACGGTGAAGGTTCCCAGCGTGGTCGGCATCAACGTGGAGGCCGCCAAGATCGAGCTGAGGAATGCCCGGCTGAAGTTCTCCACCACCGAGAAGCCCAGCAGCAAGCAGAAGGACACGGTGATCGACCAGAGCCCGGCCGCGGGCACCCAGGTCAAGGAGAACACCACTGTCCAGCTCACCGTGTCCACCGGGCCGAAGCAGGTGGCCGTCCCCGACCTCACCGGGCAGAGCCCGAAGCAGGCCACGCTGACCCTGCAGCAGGTCAAGCTCCAGCTGGGACAGGCCGTCGGGACCGCGCCCAGCGCCACCATCCCGCCCGGCAAGATCGTTCGCACCGTCCCGAAGGCGGGCCAGACCGTCTCGGTCGGCACCGCGATCGACTACGTGACGTCCAGCGGG
This sequence comes from Actinomycetota bacterium, assembly GCA_030774015.1. NCBI lineage: Bacteria > Bacillati > Actinomycetota > Actinomycetota bacterium. Next base: position 707 of record JALYLZ010000069.1, read on the forward strand.
AAACCCACCGCGGTGATCCCGACCGACGTCATCTGCCAGTCCGTCGCGGACGCGAGGGCTGAGCTCGAAGCCGACGGGTTCCAGGTCCAGTCGGGGGGCCAGGCCGACCAGTCCAATCCGAACTGCCCGGAGCTGGACAAGGTCGCATCGACGGACCCGCCCCCGGGGAGCGAGGTCCCGGCCGGATCGACGGTCACGATCTTCACGTCGTTCCCACCGCCGTCGCCGACCGGCCCCACAGGCCCGACCGGCCCCACCGGTTCGCCGTCGCCGAGCCCAAGCGCCACCAAGGGCTGATGCGCGGCTTACCATCCCCCGGATGATCTGGTTCGCGCAGGAGGAGTTCACCGAGGACGAGCGGGCCCTGCTGGCCCCCCACTTCACCGAACTCGACGGGCCTGTGTTCGCGCTGGTCAACCTGCCGGAGGTGGTGAAGGGAGCCCTGTTCGCGCGGTACTCGCGCTCGCCGAAATCGCTCCGGCGGCTGTTCCTGGACGAGTTCGTGGGGGAGTCGTCGGGCTCAGGCGGGGTGGTGGTCGGGTCGAAGCGAGCCGAGGAGCTCTACGAGCGGGTCTTCCTGGAGTACGGCGACGACTCCGTAGCCCAGCTCGGCGGAGTGCACCTGGCCTGCGAGCAGTCCTCGCAGCTGCTGGCGAAGGTGCTGGAGTGGGGCCGCCTGGCGGGCTACCTGGAACAGTCCACGCGCTACGTCCCGTACGACGACCGCCCCGGGGGGCGGTGGCGGTACGTGGAGCCGCCGGAGATCCAGGCGTCGCCCATTGCCGAACGCTACCGGGCCGTCCTGGACGGCGCCTTCGAGGCCTACGCGCGGTGGCTCGGCCCGCTGCAGGACTTCTACCGCAGGGCTTTTCCCCAGGACCCCGCCGACTCGGACTTCGTGTATCGCATGACCATCCGGGCGAAGGCCTGCGACACGCTGCGAGGCCTCCTGCCGGCGGCCACCCGTACCAACGTCGGCATCTACGCGAGCGGGCAGGCCTACGAGCAGCTGCTGCTCCGGATGCGGGCGAACCCGTTGGAGGAGGTGCGGGCCTACGCGGACATGATGCTGATCGAGCTGCGAAAGGTGATCCCCGCCTTCCTGACACGGGTCGACCGCCCGGATCGCGGGGGCGCCTGGTCCGCGTACCTGGCCGAGACCCGGGCAGACACGGAGGCCGCTGCGGCGCGGCTGCTGTCCAGGCAGGGTGAGGCGCCGTGGCCGCAGCCCGAGGTGGCGCTGACCGAGTTCGACCCGGAGGGCGAGGTGAAGGTGGTCGCGTCCGCGCTGTACGCGGCGTCCGGACTGCCCGACGAGCAGCTGCTGGCGCGGGCCCGGGCGATGACGGCGGATGAGCGCGTGGCCATGCTTCGTGCATACGTGGGGAACCGCACCAACCGGCGCCACAAGCCCGGCCGGGCCTTCGAGCGCACCGCGTACCGGTTCGACGTGAGCTGCGACTACGGCGCGTTCCGCGACCTCCAACGCCACCGCATGCTGACGATGGAGTGGCAGCGGCTGTCGCCGGCGCTGGGCTTCGAGCGGCCTCCCGAGGTCGAGGAAGCCGGGGTGGCGTCGGACTGGGACCGGGTCATGGAGCAGTCGGCGGCACTCCACGACGAGCTAGTCCGCCATGGACTAGCGGAGGCTGCCCAGTACGCGGTGAGCATGGCCTACCGCATCCGGTTCTACATGCACATGAACGCGCGCGAGGCCATGCACCTCATCGAGCTTCGAACGACCCCGCAGGGTCACCCCACGTACCGGCGCGTGGCCCAGAACATGCACCGGCTGATCGAAGAGCGGCATCCAGCCATCGCCGCGGCCATGTCGTTCGTGGACCACTCCAACGTCGACTTGGAGCGCCTGGAGGCCGAGCGGAGGACCGACGTCCGTCGCCGCCAGCTCGACGCCGAAACCCGCCAGCCATGATCGCCGTCGTCCGCGAGACCTGGATCATCATCGGCTTCGTCGTCCTGGCCGCGGCCGCGATCGTCGTCTCGGCCGCCGGCTGGATCCTGTTGTTCCGCGGCCGTCGCACGCGCAGAGCGACCCCCCCGCCCGGACGGCCATAGCCCGCGGGACTATCGCTCAGCTACGATGACCGAGGACGGCGCCCGCTCGCAACATCCCCGACTGATGGCTACGGGACGATCTTCGAGATCGGCAGCTCGAGGATGTCGGTGGCGCCGTGTGCTTTCAGCAACGGGATCAGGGTGTTGACGTACGCCTTCTCGACGACGGTCTCGATGGCGTAGTTGCCCTCGTCCGCCAGCGGGGAGACCGTCGGCGCCTTCATGGCTGGGAGCACCTCGAGAACGTCTTTGAGCGACTCCTCGGAGACGTTCAGCTTGATCAGCACCCGGCCCTGGGCGCGCAACGCGCCCAGCAGCAGCGTGGTGATGTCGTCCATGGCCCGGCGCTTCTCGGGGTCGGCGGCGCCGGGGCGGCTGGCGATCAGGAGCACCTCCGATTCCAGCAGCGTCGCGATGACCTTCATCCCGTGGGCGCGGAGCGTGCCGCCGGTCTCGGAGACGTCCACGATGGCGTCGACGATGTCGGGCACCTTGGCCTCCGTGGCGCCGTAGGAGGGGAACACCCGCACCGGGATCCCGAGGCGCTCGAAGTGCGCGTTGGTCAGGTTCGGGTACTCGGTGGAGATGCGCGTCCCGGCCGGCAGGTCCTCCGCCCGGTCGGCGGGGCTGTCCACCGGCACGGCCAGCACGATCTGGACGATCCCGGCGCCGCTCTTCGCGTACTCGAGCGAGGCGAGCACCTCGACGCCCGCCCCCGTCTCCGCGACCCAGTCCCGCCCGGTGATCCCGAGGTCGAAGAAGCCATCCTCCACGTACCGGGGGATCTCCTGGGGGCGCAGCAGCGAGACGCGCTCGATGCGGTCGTCCTGGATGCGGCCGTGGTAGTCGCGGGACGAGCCGCGCCGGACCCGCAGGTCGGCCGCCTCCAGCAGCGCGAGGGTCTGTTCCTCCAGCGAGCCCTTGGGGATGACCAGGCGCAGCATCAGCCGGCAACCTCCCGGTGGAAGCACGAGCGCTCGCCGGTGTGGCAGGCCACGCCGACCTGGTGCACCTGGACCAGCAGGACGTCGCCGTCGCAGTCGGCGCGGACCTCCTCGACGTGCTGGACGTTCCCGGAGGTCTCGCCCTTGGCCCACAGCTCCTGGCGGGACCGGCTCCAGAACCACGTTCGGCCGTCGGCCAGGGTGCGTTCGAGCGCATCGCGGTTCATCCACGCCACCATCAGGACCTCGCCGGTGCCGGCCTCCTGGACCACGGCGGGGATCAGCCCCCGGTCGTCGAAGCGCAACTCGTCGGTTGCAAGCGCCCGCTCCGCCTCGGTCACGCCGGCCTCACGGGGATCCCTCGCTCGGCCAGGAACGCCTTCACCTCGGCCAGCGTGATCTGCTCGAAGTGGAACCGGGACGCCGCCAGCACCGCGTCGGCCCGGCCGTCGGTGAGCGCCTCCGCGAAGTGCTCCAGCGCGCCGGCGCCGCCGGAGGCGACCACCGGGACCTTGACCGCCTCGCCGACCGCTCGGAGCAGCTCGACGTCGTAGCCCTCGCCGGTCCCGTCGCGGTCGATCGAGGTGAGCAACACCTCGCCGGCGCCCCGCCGCTCGGTCGCTTCCGCGGCCCACTCCACCGCATCCAGGCCGGTCGGGGTTCGGCCCGCGTCGACCACGACCTCCCAGTGGCCGTCGGAACGCTTCGCGTCGATGGCCACCACCATGCACTGGGTGCCGAACCGCTCGGCGCACCGGGACAGCAGCCCGGGGTCGCGGACCGCCGCGGTGTTCACGGCGACCTTGTCGGCCCCGGCCCGCAACAGCGCGCGGACGTCACCCTCCACCCGAACGCCGCCCCCCACCGTCAGTGGGATGAACACCTCCTCGGCGGTGCGCGAGATCACGTCGTAGGTGGAGGCGCGCCCCTCCACCGTGGCGGTGATGTCCAGGAACACCAGTTCGTCGGCGCCCTCGCGTCCGTACCGGGCGGCCAGCTCCGCCGGATCGCCCGCGTCGCGAAGGTCGACGAACCTGGTGCCCTTCACCACACGCCCGGCGTCCACGTCCAGGCACGGGATGACCCGCTTGGCCAGCGTCACCGCCGGGCCTCGTGGAGCGCGTGCAGCGCGTCGCGAAGCGTGAGGGTTCCCTCGTACAGGGCCTTGCCCACGACGACACCCTCCACGCCGGTGGCGGCGAGGGCCCGGAGATCCATGACGGCCGAAACGCCGCCGCTGGCCAGGACCGGGCGGTCGGTCAGGGACAGGACCCGTTCGTACAGCCTGAGGTCGGGGCCCTCCAGCGTCCCGTCCACGTCGATGGAGGTGACCAGGAACCGAGGCGCGCCGGCCGCCGTGAGCGCCGGCACGAGGGCGTCGAGGCCGCCGCCGGATTCCTGCCAGCCCCGGAGCATGACCCGGCCGTCCCGGACGTCCACGGCCACCACGATGCGGTCCCCGTGGCGGGCCATGGCCTCCCGGACGAACTCGGGGTCCTTCGCGGCGGCGGTTCCCAGGACCGCCCGGGCCGCCCCCGCAGCCAGGGCGGACGCCACCGCGTCGTGCGTGCGGAGCCCACCCCCCGTCTGGACGGGAATCGACACCGCGCCGCAGATCGCCGCCACGACCTCGCGGTTGTGGCCGGTGCCGAAGGCGGCGTCGAGGTCGACCACGTGCAGGAGCACCGCACCTTCGGCCTCGAACCGGCGGGCCATCTCCACGGGATCGTCGCCGTACGTGGTCTCGTCGGCCGGGTCGCCCTGCTTCAGCCGGACCACCCGGCCGCCCCGCAGGTCGATCGCTGGGACGACGATCACGCCTCCACCTCCTTCACGAAGCTCTCGTACAGCGCCAGGCCGGCGTCCCCGGACTTCTCCGGGTGGAACTGCGTGGCGAACAGGGAGCCTTTCGCCACGGCCGCGGCGAACGTCCGCCCGTGCTCGGTCTGGCCGACGGTCACCGAAGGGTCGGCCTCGGCCGCGTACGAGTGCACGAAGTAGAACGGCGTGCCGCTGGGGATGCCGCGGACGAAGGGATGATCCGTCCTCCACCGGACGTCGTTCCAGCCCATGTGGGGGACCTTCACCGAGGGCGGCAGGCGCCTGATGGCACCGCGGAGCAGGCCGAGCCCGGGGTCCGGATCCTCCTCGCTCCCCTCGTATAGCACCTGCATCCCCAGGCACACGCCGAGTACCGGCCGCCCGTCCGCGGCGAACTCCCGGATCACCGCGTCGAGGCCCGATCCGACGAGTCCGCGCATGCACGCCCCGAACGCGCCCACGCCGGGAACGACCATGGCGTCCGCCCGCCGGACCGCCGCCTGATCGGAGGTGACCTCGCTCCGGCCACCCACCCTGGCGATGGCCCGGGCCACGGACCGCAGGTTCCCCATCCCGTAGTCGAGGATCGCGATCACGCCAGGACGCCCTTCGTGGAAGGCGGCCCCTGGCCCTCGCCGCCGCTCACCCGACAGGCATCACCCAGCGCCCGGGCCAGGGCCTTGAACTCGGCCTCCACGATGTGGTGGGGGCTCCGGCCGCTGACCAGGCGGGCGTGCAACGTGATCCCCGCAGCGGTGGCGAAGGCCCGCACGAAGTCCTCCGTCAGCCCGGGGTCGTAGGTCCCGATCAGCTCCGCCGGAACCGGGACCTCGTGGACCACGAACGGACGCCCCGACAGGTCCAGCGCCACTTCCACCAGCGCCTCGTCCAGCGGGACCGACACCGACCCGAACCGGCGAATTCCGGCCTTGTCCCCCAGCGCCTCGGCCAGCGCCTGCCCCACCGCGATCCCCACGTCCTCCACGGTGTGGTGCGCGTCGACCTCCAGGTCCCCGGAGGCCGTCACGTCGAGGTCGAATCCCGCATGCGTCCCCAGCTGCCGGAGCATGTGGTCGAAGAACGGCAAGCCCGTCTCGGCGCTCGTCGTCCCGGTGCCGTCCACGCGCAGGACCACCTTCACGCTGGTCTCCCGCGTGGTCCGTTCCACCGTGGCCTCCCGGACCCGGGCCGTGGTCACAGGGTCCCCTTCAGCGCCCACAGGAACTGGTCGACCTCCTCGGGGGTCCCCGCCGTCACCCGCAGGCACCCCAGCACCTGGTCGGACACGTCGCGGACCAGCACACCGCGTTCCACCAGGCTCTCCCACACCTCGGCGGCCGCCCTGGCCGGCCGGAACAGCACGAAGTTGGCGTCCGAGGGGAACACCTCCACACCTTCCAGCCCGGCGAGCTCTTCCAGGATGCGGTCCCGCTGGCGCCGCACTGCGTCCAGGATGGCCATCGCCTCCTCGGCGTGGCGGAGCGCGGCCAGTCCCGCGGCCTGAGTGAGGGCGGAGACGTGGTACGGAAGGCGGACCCGCCGGAGATCCTCCACCACCGCGGGCTGCGCGAGGCAGTACCCGAGCCGGGCCCCGGCCAGCGCGAACGCCTTCGAGAACGTCCGGACGACCAGGACGTTCGGGCAGGAGTCCACCAGGCCGATCGCGGACTTGCCGCCGAACTCCACGTACGCCTCGTCCACCACCACCAGCCCCGGCACGGCCCGGGCCAGCTCCTCGACGACCTCCAGCGGCTGGGCGTTCCCGGTCGGGTTGTTTGGCGAGCACACGAAGGTGACCTCCGCGGCCGCGTCGGCGGCCCGCCGCACGGCGTCCGGACCCAGGACGAAGGGCGCCTCCACCGGGACGCGCTCGACCTCGGTGTGCGTGATCCAGGCCAGCCGCGCGTACATGTGGTACGTGGGCTCGAACACCAGGGCCCGCCGGCCCGGACCGCCGTACGCCAGCAGGACCTGCTGGAGGATCTCGTTCGAGCCGCTGGCCACCCACAGGCCCTCGGACCCCACCCCGAGCCGGTCCGCCAGATGGCCTCGCAGTCCCCGGACCTCCCGGTCGGGGTAGCGGTGGAGCTGGGCGTCCCGCAGGAACGCCGCCAGTTCCTCCACGAACGCGGGCGGCAGTGGGTACGGGCACTCGTTCGTGTTCAGGCGCACGGGCACCTGGGGCTGCGGAGGCTCGTACACCTCCACGGTTCGGAGCCCGGGCCGCGGCTCGGGCACGCCTCCATCGTTCATGGCTTCCAGCGAGGATACGAGCCCAGCACCCGCACGACCGCCGCGTCTCGCTCCAGGTCCGCCAGCGCTGCCTGCAGCGCGGGGTCCTCCAGGCCGGCCTCCACGTCCAGGAAGAACCGGTACCGCCAGGCCTCGCCGCCGCCCAGTGGCCGGGACTCGAGCTTGGACAGGTTGAGGCCGCGATCGGCGAACTGGCGGAGGCACTGAACCAGCGCGCCCGGGACGTCGGGCGTGGCGAAGGTCAGCGAGGTCTTGTCGGGTTTGCCCAGGGCCTGGTGGTCCGTGGCGATGGCGGCGAACCGGGTGCGGTTCCCCGGATCGGTCTGGATCCCGCTGGCCAGGACCTCCAGGCCGTACAGTCCGGCGGCCCGCTCGGACGCCACCGCGGCCTCGCCGGTCCGGCCCTGGTCGGCGATCCGCCGGGCCGCGCCGGCGGTGTCGAACACCGCGACGACCTCGGCGTCCAGCCCGGCCAGGAACTCCTGGCACTGGGCCAGAGCCTGGGGATGGGACGAGACGACCCGGACCTCCTCCAGCCGGGTCCCGGGCAGCGCCAGCAGCGCATGGGCCACGTTCACCACCACCTCGCCCACGATCCAGGCACCGCCCGAGGCCAGCAGGTCGTAGGTCTCGTTGATCGACCCCGCTTGCGAGTTCTCCACGGGCACCACGCCATAGTGGGCCAGCCCCGACGTGACCGCGCCGAACGCCTCCCGAAGGGTCCGGTGCGGCACGGCCTCCCCGTCCGGGAACAGCACGCGGGCAGCCTCCTCGGAGAACGCGCCGGGATCGCCCTGGTACGCAACACGCGAGCGCATGGCCACGGCGCCACTCTCCCACGGCGAAGGCACCGGCGGCTTGACGAATCGAGAGCGGCTCGCCCACAATCGGCGCACTGTGGCAGGACTCGCTGCGACCTGGCGCTGGCCCTGGGGCTCCGGGAGCCCGGCGCCGCCGCGCGTCTAGCCGCAGAGCGCAGCGCGCAGCGCCGAAGGCCCCGGGCTCGTACCGGGGCCTTCCTGGTTCCCGGCCCTCGAACTTCAGACGAGAACCCCAGACAGTTCCACGGAGGAGCAAATGGCAGCGCTCAGGACCGACACCGGACTGCGGATCCAGCCCGACGCCGAGACCTTCGACCGGCTCGCGGCGCGCTGGCCCCTGGTGCCCGTGTGGGCGGAGCTGCTGGCCGACGTGTCGACCCCCGTCGGCGTGTTCTCCGCGCTAGCGAACGGGCGGCCCGGCGCCCTGCTCGAGAGCGTGGAGCGGTCGGAGCGGTGGGGGAGGTACTCGTTCGTGGCCGGCGACCCCGCGACGATCGTCACCGTGGACGGCAGCGGGCTCCGCCTGGAACACGTCGCCAGGAGCCTGCCCGTCCAGCAGCCGGCGCCGGGAACTCCCGCGATCCCGGCCCTGCGAGCGGTGGCCGAGGCCCTCCGGGCCCCCCGGCTGGAGGGGCTCCCGCCGCTGACCGGCGGACTGGTCGGCTACCTCGCCTACGAGGCGGCGCTCCTCCTGGACGGCCATCCCCACCCGGGCCAGGCGCCGGTCCCGCCCATGCGCTTCCTGGTGGCGGACCGGGCGGCCGTGTTCGACCACTGGCGGCAGCGGCTGTTCCTGGTGGCCCACGTGCCCGGGTCCGCGGGGCGCGAGGAGGGCGTTCGGGCCCTGGAGGAGATGGCTCTCCGCATCCACGCGAACGGGACGCTCTTCCCCGAGCCGGCCGGCGCCGAGGGGACTCCCCCGCACGCCACGGTGAGCGTCGACGAGGCCGCCTTCCGCGCCAGCGTGGGAAGGGCCCGGGAGCACATCCTGGCCGGCGACATCTTCCAGGCCGTGCTGTCGCGACGGCTCTCCGTCCCCGCGCCGGACGGAGGCCTGCCGATCTACCGCCGGTTGCGCGTGGTGAACCCCGCGCCCTACATGTTCTTTCTGCGCATGCCGGGCCCTCTCGAGCTGGCGGGCTCGTCGCCCGAGCCGCTGGTGCGGGTGGAGGGACGCCGCGTGACCACCCGGCCCATCGCGGGGACACGGCCCCGGGGCCGGGACGCCGAGGAGGACCACCGGCTGGAGGAGGAGCTCCTGGCCGATCCCAAGGAACGCGCCGAGCACGCCATGCTGGTGGACCTGGCCCGCAACGACCTGGGCCGAGTGTGCACCGCCGGGTCGGTCCGGGTGACCGAGCTGATGTCGGTGGAACGGTTCTCTCGGGTCATGCACATCGTGAGCACGGTGGAGGGCGAGCTTCCCGACGGGGCCGGCCCGCTCGACGCCCTGGCCGCCGCGTTCCCCGCCGGAACGGTGACCGGGGCGCCCAAGCACCGGGCCATGGAGATCATCGCCGAGGAGGAACCGGTGGCCCGGGGACCCTACGCCGGCGCGGTCGGGTACCTCACCTTCGCCGGCGACCTGGATTTCTGCATCACCATCCGGACCGCGGTGGTCTCGGACGGGCGGGCCCACGTCCAGGCTGGAGCCGGGGTGGTGGCCGACTCCGACCCCGAGCGCGAGCTCCGGGAGACCGAGGCCAAGGCGTCGGCGCTGCTCCAGGCGGTCGGGGGGTGGGGCCGATGATCCTGGTGGTCGACCACTACGACTCGTTCGTCTACAACCTGGTCCAGCTGATCGAGGGGTTCGGCCATGGCACCGAGGTGGTGCGCTCCGACGCCGAACCGGTGGAGGCGCTCGCCGCACGGCGACCCGACGCGGTGATCCTGTCGCCGGGCCCCGGCAGGCCCGAGGACGCCGGCTGCTTCGTGGAGCTGATCGCGGCGCTCGACCCGGAGACGCCGCTGCTCGGCGTGTGCCTGGGCCACCAGGCCATCGGCGCCGCGTTCGGCGCCACGGTGAACCGGGCCCCCGAACCCGTCCACGGAAAGGCCTCCGCCGTGCACCACACCGGCCAGGGAATCTTCGAAGGGCTCCCCCAGCCCTTCCAGGCCGGCCGCTACCACTCGCTGGTGGTCGACCGTGAGGCCCTTCCGCCCGAGCTCGAGATCACGGCCCAAACGGACGACGGCCTGGTCATGGCCCTGAAGCACCGGGACCTTCCCCGCTACGGCGTCCAGTTCCACCCTGAGTCGATCCTGACCCCCGACGGCCCCAAGCTCGTGGAGAACTTCCTGATGCTGGCCCTCGCATGATGACCGCTATACTGATCTCATGACCAGAAAGCTGACCGCTACCGAGGCCAAGGCGAAGATCCTCGCGGTGCTCGACGAGGTCGCCGCGGGCGAAGAGGTGGAGATCACCAAGCACGGGCGGACGGTGGCGCGCCTCGTGCCGGCGACCGGCTCGCATGCCCTGAAGGGCGCACTCGCCGGTATCGCCATGACCGTCGGCACGGAAGAGGATCTTTTCGCGACCGGAGTCGCCTGGAACCTCCCGTGACAACGGTCCTGCTCGACACCCACGTCGTCCACTGGTGGTCCGCCGAGCCGGATCGCGTGAGCGCAGCCGCCCGCAAGGCTCTGGGAGGTGCGGATGAGCTGGCCGTGTCCGCCATCTCGTGGTTCGAGCTGGCCTGGCTTGCCAGGCACGAGCGAATCGCCCTGACCATCCCCATCCGTTCATGGCTCGAGCAGCTGGCCCGCCAGGTCCGGACGGTCGGGCTGACCCCGGCGATCGCGGACACGGCGGTGGCCCTTCCGTCGTCGTTCCCTGGCGACCCGGCGGACCGCCTGATCTACGCGACCGCGATCGAGCACGGTTGGCGATTGGTCACGAAGGACGGAGCGTTGCGTACCTACCGTCACCCGCGCCCAGTGGCGGTCTGGTAGCTCAGCTCAGCTCGAGGCGGCCTGCTTCTGCCTTTCCTCCTCCAGCAACACGCGGCGCAGCACCTTGCCCACCAGCGTCTCCGGCAGCGCGTCGCGGAACTCGATCTGCTTGGGGACCCGGTAGCCGGTGAGGTTCTCCCGGGACCACCCGATGAGCTCCTCCATGGTGGCTTGCTGGCCCTGGCGGAGCACCACGAACGCCTTCACCGCCTCGCCGGTGGTCTTGTCCGGCACCCCAACCACACAGACCTTCTCGATCTTCTCGTGGCGGTACAGGACCTGCTCGATGTCGGTGGGGTACACGTTGAACCCGGACACCAGGATCATGTCCTTCTTCCGGTCCACGATGAAGAAGTACCCCTCGTCGTCCACCTTGGCGATGTCCCCGGTGAACAGCCAGCGCTTCCCGTCGGTGCCTTCCCGGATCATGCCGGCGGTGTCCTCGGCGCGGTTCCAGTACCCCAGCATCACCTGCGGGCCCGAGATGGCCAGCTCGCCCTCGTGGCCCTGATCGACTTCCTTGGTTGGGTCGTCCAGGTCCACCAGCTTGCAGTCGGTGTCGGGAACGGGCAGGCCGATGGAGCCTTCCTTTCGCTTGCCCTCCAACGGGTTCGCGTGGGTGATCGGGGAGGTCTCGGTGAGCCCGTACCCCTCCACCACGCGCGATCCGGTGATCTTCTCGAACTTCTCCGCCACCGCCAGCGGCAGGGGAGCCGCGCCCGACAGGCAGTACCGGATCGAGGACAGGTCGTACTGCGGGGTCTCCTTGCCCTCGTTGATGGCGATGTACAGCCGCGGTACGCCGGGGAACAGCGTGGGCTTCTCCTTCTGGATCTCCTTCAGCGTGAGGTCCAGCTCGAACCGCGGCAGCATGACCAGCTTGAGGCCGTTCTGCATGGCCAGGTTCATGGCCACCGTCATCCCGTAGGAGTGGAAGAACGGGATCACGGCCATGATCGAGTCCTGGCCGGGACGAAGACCGGGGAACCACGCGGTGGCCTGGAGCCCGTTCGAGACCAGGTTGTGGTGCGACAGCATGGCCCCCTTGGAGAGCCCGGTGGTCCCGCCCGTGTAGATGAAGCCCGCGGCGTCGTTCTTCGCGTCCACCCGTGCAACCGGCGGGATGCTCCCCGCGCCACGCATCAGCTGCTTCCACCAGCGGACCTTGGCCCCCGCGGGGACCGGAGGCCAGGGGTGCCCCTCCTTCTTCGCGTTCTTCTTGAACACCAGCAGCGGCGCCAGGATGTTCTTGGGGAACGGCATGTAGTCCTCGAGCCCGCACACCACGACCTCGCGGAGCCCCACCTGGTCGCGGACGGCGGCGACGTTCGAGTACAGCTGGTCGAGGACCACCGCGACCTCGATGCCCGCATCGGTCAGCTGATGGGTCAGCTCGCGCTGGGTGTACAGGGGGTTATTGCCGACGATCACGGCGCCGATGCGGATGGTGGCGTAGTACGCGATGACGTACTGGGGGCAGTTCGGCAGGATCAGCCCGACCCGGTCCCCTTTCTTGACCCCCAGCCCCACCAGCGCGGCCGAGAACCGTTCCACCTCTCGCAACAGCTCGCGGTACGACAGGTGCTTGCCGAACCAGGCCAGCGCCGGCCGGTCCGGGAACCTCTGAACCGTGTCCTCGAACGCCGAGAACAAGGACTTCTCGGGGTAGGGCTCGAGCGTATGGGGCACGCCCTCGGGATAGCTGGCGAACCAGGGTCGGTGGTCGGTCATGGGCCTCTCCTCCCTCGGATGCAGGCATCATGACAGTCCGCGCGGACCGCCCACAAATGGCGGACTTGCCCTGATCGGGCCGGTCGACTCGGTCCTCGTTGGGCCGGTGGCCGCTTGCTCATCTTCGGGCCCGCACCGTAGCGTTACCGGCCAGTAGGTTTCGGGCGACAAGGGGGATCGCGTGAGCGACTGGGTGGACGCGCTGAAGGAGCAGGCCCGGGAGGCCCTGCCGCAGGTGGAGGGGACCCTGCGGGTGAAGGGCCTGCACGGCCCGGTCGAGGTCGTCCGGGACCGGTGGGGCGTGCCGCACATCTACGCCCAGGACCTGCACGACCTGTTCTTCGCGCAGGGGTTCGTGGTGGCGTCCGAGCGGCTGTTCCAGCTCGACTTCCTGCTGCGTTTCTCGAACGGCCGGCTGTCCACCATGTTCAGCCAGATGGCCGTCGCCATCGACCGGTTCGCCCGGACCGTCGGGCTGAATCGGGCGGCGCACCGAATCGTGGCGACGTACGACGACGAGTCGCTCGAGATGGCGACTGCCGCGCTGGAGGGACACGTGGCGTGGCTGGAGGTCATGCCTGCGCTGCCGGTCGAGTACCGGATCCTGGACCTGGACCCGGATCCCGTCCCCCACGGGGCGGAAGGGCTGGCCTACGGGGCCGCTGGAGCGGCGTTCATGGCCTGGTCCCTGTCCCGAAACTTCGACGAAGAGCTCCTGCGGGCTTCGGTGGCCGAGAAGCTGGGGTGGGACGCCATGCAGCTCCTGTTCCCGCCATCCACCACCGAGCCGCCCGTGGCCATCCCGGGGAGGCAGGGAGGGCCGGCCTCCCGACGCTCCGCCATGGACATCCTCAGGCAGACCCCGCTGCCGCCTCCGGGGCAGGGCTCCAACAACTGGGTGGTGGCCGGGTCGCGGACGGCGTCCGGCAAGCCGCTGCTGGCGAACGACCCGCACCTCCAGCTCCAGACGCCGTCCATCTGGTTCGAGTGCCACCTCTCGGCGCCCGGGTACGAGGCCTCCGGGGTGACCCTCCCCTTCGCCCCGGGCATCGTGATCGGGCACACCCCGCACCACGCGTGGGGCCTCACCAACACCGAGGGCGACGTGCAGGACCTATACCTGGAGCGGCTGTCGGACGACGGCACCGCCGCCCTGTACCAGGGGAAGTGGGAGCCGCTGATCATCCACCGTGAGGAGATCGAGGTCCGGGGTGGCGACACCGACGTCCTGGAGGTTCGGGAGACCCGCCACGGGCCGATCCTCGACTCCTACCTGATCGGCATAGCCACGCCCCAGGTGGTCGAGGGTGGGATCACCGAGACCTACGCCCTGCGGTGGGTGGGCGCGGATCACGCCGTCCAGCCCAGCACGCTGCTACGGGTGGCCCGGGCCCGCAGCTTCCAGGAGTTCCGGGACGCAGCCCGGGGGTGGGAGTGCCCCGGCCAGAACATGGTGTACGCGGACGTCGATGGGAACATCGGGTATCAGTGTTCCGGTCTGTATCCCTTGCGGCGCAAGGGCGACGGGACCGTGCCGGTCCCCGGATGGACCGACGAGTACGAGTGGGACGGCTGGATCCCGTTCGAGGAGCTCCCGCGGTCGGAGAACCCCGAGGAGGGGCTCCTGGCCACCGCCAACCACCGCGTCCACGAGGACTCCTACCCGTTCCTGATCACGAAGGACTTCATCCCGCCATTCCGGGTGCGGCGGATCGTGGAGATGCTCACGGCGACCGAGAAGCACACGCGGGAAACCTTCGGTCGGATCCAGCGCGACACCGTGTCCATCGCGGCCCGCGAGGCGCTGCCGCTGCTGGTGGACGTGGAGCCGGCGGACGAGCGGCAGAAGGAAGCCCTGGCGTACCTGGCCGGATGGGACGCCGACATGGCGGTCGACTCCACGCCGGCGGCCATCTACCAGGCCTGGGGGAAGCACCTGGCGAACGAGGTCCTGGCGCCGGCGCTCGGCCCCGAACTGTTCGCCCACTACTACGCCCACCGGCAGTGGGACAGCGAGTTCATGTACCGGGTCCTCCCGGCGATGCTGCGGTACCCCACGGCCCGGTGGTTCGGGGCCGATGGCCGCGAGGCCCGCGACGAGGTCCTCCGCCGGGCCCTGGGCAGAGCGCTGGACGAGCTGGCGTCGGCGTTCGGCGACGACCTGTCCGCCTGGCGATGGGGGGCCCTGCACAAGGCCGTGTTCGCCCACCCGCTGTCCCTGCTGCGCGGCATGGAGGAGCTGTTCGTGGCCGGCACGGAGGAGGTCGGCGGCGACGAGCACACCGTGGCCGCGGCCGGGTTCGAGCCGGGCGTGGGGTTCCAGGTGGTGAGCGGGTCCTCGTGGCGACACGTGATCGACCTGTCGGATCTCGACCAGTCCGTGGGCATGCACACCACCGGCCAGTCGGGGAACCCGGCCTCCGAGCACTGGAACGACTTCATCGGGCCCTGGGCCCGCGGCGAGTACCATCCGCTGCCGCTGTCGCGTCCCGCCGTGGAACAGCACGGGGAGCACCGGCTCACTTTGGAGCCGGGCTAGGACGGACGAGATAGGTACTATCTGTCCCGATGCCGAGGTCGAAGTCGAAGCGGCGCCGCTACCAGCCGCCGCCCAAGAAGAAACCCAAGCCGTCGCCCCGGTGGGTCGGCGCGATCATCCTGTCCCTGCTGTTCGGAGGGGCCGCCATCATCGTGATCAACTACCTCGGCATCATGCCCGGCACCCATGGCACCGCCTCGAACTTCTGGCTGTTCTTCGGCCTCGGGGGCATCGCCGTCGGGTTCCTCGGGGCCACGCAATGGCGCTGACGCGAACAGAAACAACACGCGTGTAATTATCCCCATCGGATTTCCCCACGGTGGACGGCGGATGACCGCGGGTGTGGACAGCCCGGTGGATATCCTGTGGACATGCCGCTGTACGAGTACCGCTGCGGGTCCTGCGGGCACCGCCTCGAGCTGATCCAGCGGATGGGCGAGGCGGCGCCGGGCCCGTGCCCCGAGTGCGGGGGCGAGCTGAAGCGGGTGTACGGGCGGGTGGCGGTGCGGTTCTCGGGCTGGGGGTTCTCCAAGACCGACGCCCTGCTGCCGGAGGGCCGGCGGCGCAATCGAGACTTCAAGCAACTCCAGGAGAAGGCCCGGGAGATCACCGAGGGCCGCTGAGCAGGGGGAGGGACGAATGCGAGGGCTTCGACGGGGGCACGTTCGGCGTGCCGTCACGATCGCCAGCAGCAGCGCGGTGATGGCGCTGTCGATCGGAGGGCTCGGACCGGCCGGCCACGCGTCGGCCCGAAGCCCGTTCCATCTCGATCGGGCCCGCCCCGCGGCTGTGGAAGGTTCTCCCAGGAGCACCGCCGCCGCCCGGCAGCTTCACCGCCGCGGCTACCTGGTCCCCGACCCCGCCGCCTTCTCCCGGGCCAAGGCCCTGGCCGCTCGCGGCGTTCCCAAGACCCCGGCGGCGGCGGCTTCAGGCCAGGCTCCGGCCGACAGCGCGCCGGTCCTCGAACGGTCCTGGAACGGCGTGTTCGACCCAACCGGCTCCCCCTCCGACTCGAACGGCGCCATCGGCCCTGACCGCTACGTGGAGGTCGTCAACACGAAGTTCGCCATCTACAGCCGCACGGCCAACGCGCCCCTGTCGACCGGAACCCTGGCCAAGCTGGGCGGGCTCTCGGATAAGGAAAACTTCTTCCTGACCGACCCGGAGGTGATCTGGGACCCTGGCACCCAGCGCTTCTACTACGTGGTGCTGGACGCCGACGTGGCCTACCGGAACCTCACGAACGGGTTCGACTTCCTGTTCGGCTTCTCCAAGACCTCCTCGCCGGGCGGCGCCGGGGACTGGTGCAAGTACACGGTGGGCGTGGGCTACGACGACCCCTCGTCGTTCAGCGCGATCCTCCCGGACCAGCCCCACCTCGGGGACAGCCAGTCGCTCGTGTTCTGGGGCGTGAACGACTTCGACCTGGGGCGCAGGAACCAGCCCTACGTCGGCTCCGACGTGGACTGGGTCACGAAGCCACCGCCGGGCCCCGACTGCCCGGCATCCGACAGCTTCCAGGTGGGCGTGGCCGGAAACCTGCACAACCCGGACGGCTCCCGGGCCTGGACCCCGGTGGGGGTGAACCAGACCGACACCGATCCCACGGGGTGGGTGGTCGCGTCGAAGTCTGTTTCCAGACCCCACTCGTCCGGGAGCTTCGTCTCCCTGTTCTCCGTCACCGCGGCCGTCGACGGGAGCGGCGTGGTCTCGCCGGGCCGGTCCGTCCCGGTGAGCCAGTACCGCATCCCCCCGGACGCCCCGGAGGCCAACGCGTCCCCGGCCAGGCTGGCCACACAGGACGCCCGGCTGCTCCAGGCGGTGTCGGCGGTGGACCCGGCCCACGGTGGGGTGAACGCGATCTGGACCGAGCACACCGTGGCCGGCGGCGCGGGCAGCGCGATCGACTGGTACGAGATCGAGCCCACCGGCCATGCCCTGCTCCAGTCGGGACGTGTCTCGAACCCCACCCTGTTCGCGTTCAACGGCGCCATCGCGCCCGACCGGCTGGTGTCGCCGGCCGGCTCGGCGTTCGGGGACACCATGGTCCTGGGCTTCAACACGTCGTCGGCCGCCACCGACTCGGCCATCTTCATGGTGGACAAGACCCCGACGGATCCCCAGTCGGCCTGGACCCTGGTGAAGCAATCTCCCGGCCCGAACCTGGACGCCACGTGCTTCTTCGGCACGCGGCTGGGCTCCTGCCGGTGGGGCGACTTCATGTCCGCCTCGCCCGACCCCGGCGCGGACCCCACCCAGCTCCACGGGGCAGTGTGGCTGACTGGCATGTGGAACGCGGCCACCCGTTCAGGGAAGAAGCTGAAGGCCGTGGACTGGCGGACCTGGAACTGGGAGGCCATGCAGGCGTCGTAGCTTTCTTCGCGAGGCGCCGGCGGGCGAGGCTCAGTTGAGGGTCGGGTCGCCGGGAACCGCCCGGGGCCGGCGCACGACCTCCATCTTCTCGCCGCAGTGGCGGGGGACCTGGACCTCGCCCAGGCGGGTGACCTGGTATTCAGTGCCGCACTCGCGGCACACGAAGAACACCGCCAGGTCGGCGACGTCCTCCGAGTCCTCGGGGCTGCGAACCCGAGGCGTCGCCCCGCCTCCCACGGCCTTCAGCGCCTTGAGCCCGACCAGCGCGATCAACGCGGCCAGCGCGATGGCGACGATCACCCGCAGCACCATGCGATCCAGTGAACCACACGCCGCCGCCCGTACGATGGGCGCCATGGCGGTCCCCGAGCCCGGCGACGAGATCGTGGACGTGGTGGACGACCGGGATCTGGTGCTGCGGCAGGCCACCCGGCGTGAGGTCCGCGCGCAGAACCTGCTCCACCGGGTCGTGGCCGTGTTGTGCCGGCGGACGGGCGGCGACGTCTTCGTGCATCGGCGGTCAGACTCGAAGGACGTCTTCCCAGGGCACTACGACATGTTCGTGGCCGGGATGGTCGGGGCCGGCGAGCGGTACGAGGCCGCGGCGGCCCGCGAGCTCGCGGAGGAGCTGGGCGTTGGCGGAGTCCGGCTCCGGGAGGTGTTCCGGCACCTTTACGTGGGTAGACAGGAGCGAGCCTGGTCTGCTGTCTACGAGGTCCGGTGGGACGGCGAGATCCGGATCGACCCAGGGGAGGTGGCGTGGGGAGGGTGGCTCGCGCCGGAGGAGCTGGAGCGCCGGCTGGAGGAGTGGACCTTCTGCCCGGACAGCCTGGAGACCTGGGCGCGCGGCCGACGCGAGGGGGCCTGGTAGGTCGCCACGCCCGTACCGTCCTGGTCTGGCTCACGGTCGCCGTCGTGGCGGCAGGGTGCGGGAGCCGGGCCGCGCCCCTCAACCACGCGCAGTTCGAAAAGCAGGTGAACGACGCGGGGCAGAACCTGACCGCCCAGCTTCAGAAGGTGTTCTCGAAGATCGGAGCCGCCTCGAACCGCAAGGGGCTGGCCGCAGCCGCGTCGACCGTCCGGCAAGCGGCCGACGTCATCGACGGCCAGGCCGATTCCCTGCACGAGCTGGCCACGCCCACCGACGCCGCCACGGCGAACGGGAATCTCGTGGACGGGCTGCACCTGCTGGCCGCAGCGCTTCGAGGCTTCGCCACCGTGGCCGAGAAGGGCGACGTGCCGAAGGTCCAGGCGTTCGTGGACGAGGCCAATTCCCAGGCCATCCCGGGCGAGCAACAGATCCAGGCCGCGATCGACGCCCTGAAGAAGTCCGGCTACCAGGTGTCGTGACGGCGGCCGCGCGTGACGGCCCCGGCGCGGCCGCGCGAGCCGTCAGTCCAGGCGCTCGATGATGGTGCCGTTGGCCATGCCGCCGCCCTCGCACATGGTCTGAAGCCCGTAGCGGCCGCCCCGGCGCTCCAGCTCGTGCAGCATCGTGGTCAGGAGCTTCGCCCCCGTGGCCCCCAGCGGGTGCCCCACCGCGATCGCGCCGCCGTTCGGGTTCACGTGGTCCTCGAACCAGTCGTCGGGGATCCCGAGCTCCTTCTTCCAGGCCAGCACGACCGACGCGAAGGCCTCGTTGATCTCGACCACCTCGATGTCCTCGAGCTTCAGGCCGGCCCGGTCCAGCACCCGTCGGGTGGCCGGGATCGGCGCCGTCAGCATGAGGATCGGCGAGTCGCCTGCCAGGGAGAACGACACGAACCGGGCCCGCGGCCTCAGCCCGAGCTCCTCGGCCTTCTCCCTCGACGCGATCAGCACGGCAGAGGCGCCGTCGGAGATCTGCGAGGAGTTCCCCGCGGTGACCGACCAGTTGATCTGCCCGGGGAACATGTCGTCGAACATGGGGTTCTGGAACGACGGCTGGAGCGTTCCCATCTTCGCCCGGTCGGGGTCGTACCGGATGCCCTCGTCGTGCTCCAGCAGCTGCGCGCCGCCGTTCTCACCGGCCAGCTTGATCGGGACGATCTCCCGCTGGAAGTAGCCCTCCTGGGTGGCGCGGGCCGCCCGGATGTGCGAGCGGTAGGCGAAGTCGTCCTGCTGCTCGCGGGAGAGGTCCCACTTCGTGGCGATCAGCTCCGCCGAGATGCCCTGCGGGACCAGCTTGCCCTCGTAGCGGGTCATCAGCTGCGTCGAGAACGGCATGGCGCCGGCCATGGACGAGCCCATCGGCACGCGGGTCATGTTCTCCACCCCGGAGGCCACCACCACGTCGTATGCACCCGCGATCACGCCCTGCGCGGCGAAGTGCGCCGCCTGCTGGGACGAGCCGCACTGGCGGTCGACGGTGGTCGACGGGATGGTCTCGGGAAGACCGGCCGCGAGCCAGCCGTTGCGTCCGACGTTCAGGGACTGCTCACCGACCTGGGACACGCAGCCGGTGATGTTGTCCTCGATAAGGCCGGGATCGACGCCCGACCGGGCCACGAGCTCCTGGAGCACGGTGGCCAACAGGTCGACGGGATGGGTCCCGGAGAGTGAGCCGTTCCGCTTCCCGATGGGACTGCGGACGGCCTCGACGATCACGGCCTCGCGCATGACGACGCTCCTTCCGCGAAGTGGCCCTCTTTTGCTAACCTACCGAAGAGTAACAAACGACCCCGCCACTGTATGCCCGGCCTCCTGACGGGTCAAACGGCTGGAAGGTCGGCTACGCTGCCATACTTCGACCGACGAGACGACGGCGAGGACGGGGGCGGCATGAGCACGCTTCGGGCATACATCCTGATCCAAACGGAAGCCGGCCCCGCCGGCGACGTCTCTCGCGAGATCGCCAAGATCAAGGGCGTCGCGTCGGCGCAGGACGTGAGCGGCCCCTACGACATCATCGTGGTGGCCGAGGCCCGGAACCTGGACGACCTGGGACGGAACGTCGTGGTGCAGATCCAGAAGAGCCCCGGGATCATCCGAACCCTGACCTGCCCGGTGGTCCACCTGTCCTGAGGCCCGCCCTGGGCGGACACCCGCCAGGCGGACCTGCCTACCGCAGCAGCCGCAGGATGGCGTCGGAGAACCGCTCTACGCCGCGAGCGGTGAGACGGCCCGCAGGGAGCTCGACGACGAAGGCCGTCGTTGCCGGGAGTCGGTGGTTCTGCCAGCCGGCGGCGCTGCCCGGGTATCTGGGAAGCCGGGCCAGCCGCATGTGCGTCAGCCGGGCGTAGCGGCGCTCGATCGCCGGGGTGCCGCCCGACTGGTCGACCAGGTTGTCGCTCTGATGGAACCAGATCGTCACGTGGGGCCTGACCCGAAGAATGAGCGCACGGGCGATCCGGCTCTCCGGCTCCGACAGAGCATGGGGCCCGGAATAGTGAAGGTCTCCGCGGTGGCTGATTCGCCGCCACCGCCACGGGAAGTTCCGGTTCAGGTCCACTCCACGCGCGTTCTGGCGGGTTCCGGCGGCGACCCCGTCCGGGTTGAGGTCCGGAAGCACCCACAGCGTGACGTGCTTGGGCGGCGCGTCGCTCAGGAGATCGCGGGCCACCGCGATCCCGGCAGGCTCGTTGCCGTGGATGCAGCCGACGACCAGCAAGGTGAGGGCGCCCGACTTCGCACCGATCTCCGTTGCCTTGATGGCTCGATGCCTCACCGAATGTCCGAGCAGGAGTGAGGTGCGGAAGGGCGTGGCCGCATGCTGGTGAACCGTTTGGCGGGAGGGCCGGGGTCCCGGGTTCGCGGGGACAGCGGCCCCGGTGGGTGCCTGGTCTCGGTCCAGCGAAGCCGCCGCGACGGTTGCACCGCCGGCAAGCACCAGGATCGCGGCGGCACCGGCCACGGCCCTTCCTCCCCGGGACCGAAGGATCGACATGGGGAGACGTTATCGCTCGCCATCCGATCCGGCCTCGCGGGCGAGCCCCCCTCATCAGTGGTACGCATCCGGCGGAGGGGGCGAGAAGATCGCTCCCTGGCAGTCGGTGCGCTGGGGCAGGGGGTCGGGCGGCCGCGGCGACTGCGAGAAGTCGAAGTCGTAGGACAGGTCGCCGGCCTCACGGTCGCGCTTGGTGAGCTGGGGCAGGCTCCAGTTGTCCTCGATGAACCGCAGGACCGAGGAGAAGTCGCCGCGACGGTGGTCCACCAGCCCCTGCTTCGCGTAGGGCGAGATCACCAGGAATGGCACCCGGATCCCCAGGCCGAACTTGTCCACCTGCGGCGGGGCCACGTGGTCGTAGAACCCGCCCCAGTCGTCCCACGTGATGAAGATCGCCGTCGAATCCCACTCGGGGCCTTGCATCGCAGCGTTCACGAGCCCGGTCACGTACGCCATCCCGGCGGCAATCCCTCGACTCGACGAGGGGTGCTCGCTCACGCCGTCGCCGGGCATGATCCACGACACGGAGGGAAGCGTGCCGGTCGCGGCCGCCGAGTAGTAGTCGGTGTGTGTCTTGATGTTCCCCTGCTGGCCGGTCTCGTACAGGTCGGTGAACCCCGGGAGCGGGTCCTTCGTCGCCGGCGTGCGTCCTGCCGGGCCGATGTGCTCGCCGGGGCTGCACGGGAACGGGCAGGAACCCGGGGCGATGTAGTACGCCCACGACACGCCCTGCGTGCCGAGCAGGTACGTGATGTCCGTCCACGCGTAGATCGGATCGTCCCCGTACTGGAACCGCTGGCTGGGGAGCGACAGGTCGAGGTTCGAGGAGCACGACATCGGGTCGGTGGGATCCGAGCACGAGGCCGCCCAGGCCGACATCAGGAACAGGTGCGAGGGAAGGGTCCACGAGTCCGTCGGGGCGAACATCCGGTCCTGCAGCACGAAATGATCCGCGTACGACCAGTAGTTCGGGATCTCGTCTCGGGTGTGGTAGCTCATGACGTCGGGCTGGCCTTCCGGACCGAGGTACGGCGCGCATTGGACGGAAGCGCGGAAGTAGCACCCGTGCTCGGTGTGCGGGAGCGCGGTGACGAACCCATCCATCTTCCCGCCGTCGATCGCCGTGACCGCCGCCTTCTGGTTGTGCGGTCCCCCCCGTTGCATATCGAGCGTCGAGTGATACGGCGAGGCGCACTGACCTCCTGCCGGATCGGGGATGCACACGCCCGGGGGGATCCCGTCGGCGCCGGGATAGGTGCCGAAGTAGTGATCGAACGACCGGTTCTCCTGCACGATGAAGATCAGGTGATCGAGCTTGAAGACGCCGAGGTTCCTCGACCTCGCGAGCGCGTCCGGAGAGCGCGCCGGTCCGCCGAGCGTCGCCGATACGACCGCCGCGACCACGATGAGCCCTCCGCCCATGGCGACGCCTGAGCGCCTAGCCAGCGTGCTCCTCCTTCGACCCCTTCGCACGCGGGAAGGGTACGAGCGCGAAGCCGTTCGCGCATCAACCCGTGGAAGGGGAGCCCTCGCGCCTGGGAGGCTGGCCGGTCGACGCCCGGCCTAGGCCATTCTGACGTAGCGCCTCCGACCTACCGCGTGTACCGTCTCATGCTCATGCCTTCCACCCGTCCCCTGCTCGGGGTCCGACCGGCGCTCGTGGCCGTCTTCCTCGCGGTGTCGCTCCTGGCGCTCCGGGTGGCGCCTGCGAACGCCGATCAGGGCTTGCAGCAGGCACAGAACGACCTGCACCAGACGAAGGACCACATCAGGGAGCGCGCCGCGAAGCTCCGCGACCTCCAACGGCACCTGAACCGTCTGGCGACCGAGATCTCGCTGAACGGCTCCGCGATCGCGCACGCGGAGGCCCGGATGGCCAAGCTCGAGCGTGGCGTGGCCCTGCTGACGGCGCGTGAAGCGCGGCTGCACGCACTCCTGGCCCAGCGCTCCCGCGAGACGTACATCATGGGGCCGGGAGCTCCGATCCTGTACCTGCTGACCGCCACCTCCGCGGAGGACGTGGTCTCACGGATCTCGTTCCTGGACGAGATGACGCGTCGCGACGCGCAGCTCGCCCTGGATCTCCAGGACACGGCGAGCCAGCTCGCCGCCGCTCGGGGCGAGCAGATCCGGACCGCACATGTGATCCAGCTCGCCAACGACCGGATCGCCGAGACGCGGCACCGACTCGACCGCACGCTCGCGCGGTCGCACCGACTGTTCCGACAGCTGCTGAAGCACAAGTCGGCCGTCCTGTACGAGATCTCGCGGATCCGTCCGTTCG
>JALYLZ010000070.1 GCA_030774015.1 Actinomycetota bacterium
GGGCAAGGCAACCAAGAACCGGAGCCTGGAGGCCAAGGGCGCCGTGCAGAAGGCGAAGGGCTCGGTGCAGGACACCGCCGGCAACCTCACCCGCAAGGTCTCGCGCGGGAAATAGCCCACTCGTCAGAACCGGGGCCAGAACAAGCCGTCGCCGGGTGCTGAGGGTCCATCGGCGGGAGAAGCCCGTCCTTCTGACCGTCTATCTGGGACGGCGAGCCTGAGCGTGCGCGCCAGTTCCCCCGACCCGAGCGACCTCGTCCTTTCCGAGCCGAAGAGGACGATCTCCGTGATCCCGAGGCCCGAGCTATTCAGGCGTCGTACAGGAACGACGGATATCGCGTCACCGGTCGATCCGGCCTGGCGAGGGCGATGCAGTACATCTGCTCACCGCGCAACTCTCCAGGGAAGCCGTTCGCCCTCAGCAACGCCTCGACGTCCTGGGCGTCGAAAGAGCCCACCCGCGCAGTCACGAGAGAGATGACCTCGAAACCGGCCGACTCCACAGCTTCGCGTAGCTCTCCCGGAGCGTACTCCCGAACGTGCGGCGTCTCGCTCTCCCGCCCTTCGCCCCCAGGGTTCGGATATTGCGAGTACACCTGTGGGTTCCCGCTCTGGGTGAGGACCCGGGATACCGACGTGAAGCTCGTCACGTTGGGCGTCGTCAGCACCAGGGTCCCGCCTGGTCTGAGCACGCGTCGGATCTCGAGGAGCATATGCATGGGATCGAGGACGAGGTGCTCGATGATCTCGCAGGCGAGGACCGTCTGGAACCTGCCATCGTCATACGGGAAGCGGTCACGCTCCACGTCGAACAGGTCCACCTCGCACCGGAAGATCGCCCTGCCGTCGATCGTCGAGATCTTGGAGTCCGTCTGGCCAAGAGGACCGAAGTACGCGCCACGCACCTCTCCATACTCGAGCAGGCGTCCCAAGGCAGGTGTCATCTGCATGTAGGCCCCCAGCTCGAGGACCTTGTCTGACTTCGTTCCAGGGGGGACGCGCATGAGGGTCTGTACGAGACGAGCCATGCTCTCCTCCAGGTACGTGAGTCCGTTCTCTGGCAGATCAAGGGAGCGGAGAAACGCCTCGAATTCCTGAGCTCTGCTGGGCGGTGTCTCCGCCGTGGCTCTCGAGGCCACCACCGCGACGAAGTGGTCCATCCGACGCTCCCTTCCTCAGGCGCGGCGGCCGGTCCCGCGCCGCCGCCGCAAAACCTCTCCCAGTCCGGGCCTCAGATCAAGACTCGCCCGAAGGAAGCGCGGCTCGGGGAAGGCGTCCTAGTCCTGGGACTCCACATAGGCGAGTGCCCCGGCAGGCGCCGCCCCCATCCACCGGGTCCTTGGTGACCAAACCGTGTGTCAGGAGTTCGATTCCTCCCGGAGGTGCTCCCGGTCTCATAGCGTAGCCTCCCCGGCGCATCCCTTTCAGTAAGTAGACTTCATGAGCTGTGGGCGCGCGTAAAGACCCTGTGGGCCCCCGTTCAGGCGACCGCCTGCGCGACATCCGGGAGGGACGACTCCCGAGCGATCACGTCGTGGCCCAACCAGCCACGGTGCGAGTGACGTCATCGAGACGCACTCCTGGTCCATCGGCGACCAGGACGCGCAGCCGGGTGATGATCTCCTTCTCCATCGACCCCTCGAACCCCACGGCGGATGCTAGCACCACCCCTCAGCTCACATGGAGAGCAAAAGGAGTATGCTCCAGGGGCCGAACCCCAACTCCACGGTTCGCGCGGGTCCAGGGCCCCGACCCACGGTCACCGAGCCGGACCGGCGCGCGAGCGCCGACCCCCCCGCCGAGGGGAGGAGCCGTGGGGTTCGCACCGCAGTTCACCGCCCGGACCGAATCGCGGAACGGCGTCGCCAGCATCGCCCTGTCGGGCGAGCTCGGTATCGCAACGGTTCCAGTCCTGGAAGATCACGTGGCGCTCATCGAGAGCGATGGGGTCGCGGCGATCATGCTCGACCTGCGCGAGCTCACCTTCCTCGACTGCTCAGCTCTGCGTGCACTCCTCGCCGCACGGAAGCGTGCAACGACCAACGGGCGCCGATTGATCCTGATCGGAGCGAGCGCCCGCGCGCGGCGCTTGTTTCAGCTGACCCGAACGGAGTTCCTCCTGGACGAACAGGAGGCCGTCAGCGTGCTCGGCAAGTTCACCGAAAGCCAAACCCACCGGGCAGGTCAGACCGTTGCGGCCCTTGTGGAAGCCCATGTCTGACTGGCGGGAGCAGGAGGCGACGAACGAGACCGTCTTCCGGGACATGAACGAGTGGACGGAGGAGGCGAACGACGCCCGTCTGGGTTCGGACCGTCCCATCGGCGTGTACCTCTGTGAGTGCTCAGACCCTCGATGCACAGAGCCGATCAGCCTGACACGCAGGGAATACGAGGCCGTGCGGGCCGTGCCAGTCCGGTTCGCCATCGCCTTGAACCACGAGAACCCCGAGATCGATCGGGTGCTCTTCGAGAACCAACGATTCGCCACCGTCGAGAAGTTCTTCGGGGCCGGCGCGAAGATCGCCCGGGCAACCAATCCCCGTCGCTAGTCGAGCAGACGAATCACTTGCCGCGCGGAAAGGGACGCGAGCTGGATGGTGAAGCTGGAGAACCGGCCCCGCAACGGGGCGGAGGGTGAGGGCCCGGGTGGGGGCGGAGGCCCCGCTCCCTCCCTCCTGCCGATGAGCGCGTTGAGAGAGGAAAGGTGGAGCTGATGTCTGGTCTGATATGGGTGATCGTCGCGCTCGTCGTGGTCCTTGCTGTGGCCGCGATCGTGTGGCGCCTGGCGTCAAAGCGGCGCACTGGGCAACTGAAGGAGGCGTTCGGACCCGAGTACGAACGATCGAAGGCGGAGGCAGGGAGTCGGCGCAAGGCGGAGTCTGAACTGGCGGCCAGGCAGACGCGACGGGAGGGCCTTGACATCCGGCCGCTCGCGCCCGAGGCGCGCGACCGGTACTCGGCCTCGTGGGTGCAGGTCCAGGGCCGCTTCGTCGATGAGCCCGGTGTGGCCGTGACCGAGGCCGACCGGCTCGTCTCGGCCGTCATGCGCGACCGGGGCTACCCGATGGATGACTTCGACCAGCGCTCCGCCGACATCTCGGTGGACCTGCCGCATGTCGTGGAGGACTACCGGGCGGCGCATGCCATCTCGATGGCGAACGACCACGGGAAGGCCAGCACCGAGGATCTCAGGCAAGCGTTCGTGCACTATCGATCGCTGTTCGACGAACTGCTCGTCGTGCCGGACGACGCCGCTCGCCCCCCGGAGGTGGCCGGCTGAGGGAGCCAGGTGACGAGCATCGTTGCAACGTGGAGTGAACGGGGGAGTCATGGGGAAGGTCCTTTCGCTGCTCTTGACCGTCGTCTACCTGGTCATCGGCGTGATCGTGGCGAACTCCCACCACTACTTCTCGCACGTGAGCGGGTTCAAGCCGATCGCCTCGGCAGTCTTGGCGGTCCTGCTCTGGCCCCTCGTCCTGTTCGGGATCAATCTCCACATCAAGTAGCCACCCACGCGCGCCCGGCGGGTCCGGTCGCTGCACCTGAGGCACGGAAGGAGGAGACGACATGCTCGGTAGCGCGATCGTGGTCCCCGGGATCATCGTTCTGATCGTGGTGATCCTGGTCATCGTGTGGCTGGTGCGGCGGGCGTAGGCGTCTGCGTGGGACCGGACCGGACGTGAGTGAAGCGAGGAGAGGAGCCGCACCGATGGGAGCGAAGTCGGACGAGGCCAAGGGTCGCATGAAAGAGGCCGCCGGGGATCTGACCGGCAACAGAGCCCTCAAGCGACGGGGGCGGGCGGACAGGGTCGGCGCGAAGGTCAAGGGAAAGGTCAGCGAGGGCATCGACAAGGCGAAGGGTGTGATCGGCCAGAACTAGCCACTCGCGGGACACGTCTGGACCGACGGGGCCGAACTTCGTGGGTTGGAGTGGGCAAATTGAGGTTACTCAGAGGTACCGATGCGCCGCGGCGCCCGGCCCCGAACACGGGCTCAGAACCTGAGCCGCCATCGGCGATGAACCAGTAGCCCTACACAGAGAGGGGCGAAATGTCAGTACATGAAGACACCGCAGAGGAAGACACGCCTGAGATGGTCCTTCCGTCTCCGGACGGAGCCGAGTGGCCTACCACGTCCCCGGACGGAGCTCCCGATCCTCCGGGTAGGGTGGTCGTGCTGGACCCAGCCACCGAGTTGGGGCCGCCGGAGGCCGATGACACGGTCCACGTAGAGATGTGCTGCGACGGCTCCAGGACGGCTGAGCAGCACCGGGCCGAATCAGCGGATCACAAGTGCTGCGTCGACAAGTGAGGTAGCGGTACTCCCGCATGCCGTTAGGAGCGAGGCGAGGAATTAGGAAGGAGTGCCATGAACAGGGGTGCAGGCACTGGCTTGATGGCGCTCGGCATCGTGCTGGTGGTGGTAGGCGCCATCATGAGATACGCCGTGACCGCGACGACCCACGGATTCGACATCCACCAGGCAGGCATCATTCTCCTCCTGGTCGGGATCGGTGTCGTCGTCCTGAGCGTGCTCATTCTTGCTCTGGGGGGCAGGAGTCGAAGCACGACCCAAACGGACGTCCGGGAAACTCCCGCTGGCCAAGATCGGACCGAGCAGCGGAGCGACTGGAACACGTAGGTTCTTCCTTGCCAGACCTGAGGACGCGGAGGGCCCCGGGGCGCACAGGCGTCTTCATCGTCGCTGGAGTCGGTGCACTTGATCGACGGCGCGTCATGCTCGTGGTGGGGCCCCACCTGGTCGGGGTCCTGCTCGGTCACCTCGTCTTCTGAGGCTGGCGTCACGGGCGAGGTCACACCGGATGCCTAAGGCGAAGCGAACGACCGCCGCCCAATCTCGCTCCCTGGTGGATACCACTCGGGCCTCGAGTGGTCCGTTTTGGAGGATCTACCTGCGGGCTCTCGGACCGGGCCTGGTGACTGGCGCTTCCGATGATGACCCCTCCGGTATCGCCACCTACGCGCAGGCCGGGGCGCAGTTCGGCTTCGGACTCCTGTGGGCGGCACTGTTGACCTTCCCCCTGATGGCGTCAGTGCAAGAGATCTGCGACCGCACGGCCCTGGCGACGGGGAAGGGGCTCGGCGAGCTCGCGGTAAAGCGGTTCTCCCGCCGGGCGCGCCCGCTGCTGGCCGTGCTGCTCGCCGCACTGGTGGCGGCCAACGCCCTCAACATCGCGGCAGACCTCGTCGCGGTGGGAAGCGGCATGAACCTCCTTCACGCGGGGCCAAGCTGGCTCTGGGCCCTGCTCACGGGCGTGCTCATCACGGTGGCCGTCGTGGGCGGATCGTTCTCCATGATCGCGCGGGCGTTCAAGCTTCTGTGCCTCGCCCTTCTCGCCTACGTGGTCGAGGTGTTCCTGGTGCACGCCTCTTGGGGCACGATCCTGGCGAACACCTTCGTGCCCCACCTGCACCTGACCCGGGCGTACGTGGCCCTGCTGATCGCGGTGCTCGGGACGACGATCTCCCCCTACCTGTTCTTCTGGCAGAGCGCCCATCGGATGGAGGAACTGCGGGACGCACCCGAAGGGGGGAGCCGCGCTGTGACGCTGAAAGAGCATACCCCTCGCAGCGCTCGGGCGAAGCAGCGGTCCGGCCGGATGGATGTCTTCTCCGGGATGGCCTTCTCGAACGTCGTGATGTGGGCCATCATCGTAGTGACCGCTCAGACGCTCGCCACCCACGGCCAGCACGACATCCAAAGCGCTGCCCAAGCCGCCAGTGCGCTCACCCCCATCGCCGGCCGATTCGCCACCACGCTGTTCGCTCTCGGGTTCATCGGCTCGGGGATCCTGGCGGTCCCGGTCCTAGCAGGAGCCGGGGCAGCCGGGATGTCGGGCCTGTTGCACAAGGAGTGGGGCTTCTCTCGCTCGATCCGCAAGGCCCCGGTGTTCTACGGCCTAGTCGCCCTCGGAACGATCGGGGGTGCGGCCCTCAGCCTGGTGCACGTCAACCCGATCAAGCTCCTGGTCATCGTCGCGACGATCAACGGCCTCATCGCCGCCCCGTTCCTCATCCTGGTCATGCTGATCTCAGGGGATCGACGCCTGATGGGCACCTACCGCAACGGGCGCCTCGCATCGATCCTGGGTTGGGTGACGGTGGCCGTCATGGCCGCCGCCGCGGTCGCCTTGGTCTTGCCGAGCGTGACGTGAGCTTCGGATCAGAAATGAGCGCTCAGCCATCGCCTCAGGTCACTAGAGCGTCGCGTATGGGGACCAGCTCCGTGCACGGCGACGACGCTCTCGCTCAGTGGTTCCTGCTGGCGGAGCAGCGTGGGAATCCAGCCACCCGGATCGATCGGCGGCACGTCGATGGCCGTGCCTGGACGGAGGGGAACCTCGTCGAGGCGCTCGTCCACGGCGCGAGGTACTTCGCCAGGCTCCACGACTGCCTATCCGAGCTCGCGGCGGGTGACCGCGTCTACTTCACCGATTGGCGAGGCGATCCCGGCCAGCGGCTCCGAGGTCCGGGCACCGAGCTGGCGCCGTTTCTCGGGAGCCTCACACGTCGAGGGATCGCCGTCCGGGGACTCGTGTGGCGCTCCCATCCCGATCAGGGGAAGTTCAGCGAGCAGGAGAACCAGGAGCTCGGGAAGGTGGTCAACGAAGCAGGCGGGGAAGTCCTGATGGACGAGCGGGTCCGCAGGGCGGGGTGCCACCATCAGAAGCTCGTCCTGCTTCATCACCTCGAACATCCCGACGATGATGTCGCCTTCGTCGGGGGGATCGATCTCTGCCACGGCCGGGCCGACGACGAGCACCATCACGGTGATCCCCAGGCGATCGTCCTGGACAAGCGCTACGGTCCCCGCCCTGCCTGGCACGACGTCCAGCTCGAGATCCGTGGGCCGGCCGTGGGAGACATCGCGGAGACCTTCCGTGAACGCTGGGAGGATCCCACACCGCTTGATCACAAGAACCCGTGGCGGGCGCGGCTGGCCCGGCTCGGCAGGGGGCCTCGCCGAGCGCGACCGCTCCCTCCCATGCCTGCCGATCCCGGCGCGGTCGGCTCCCTCGCCGTGCAGGTCGTTCGGACCTACCCGGCCAAACGTCCTCCCTTCCCGTTCGCTCCCCAGGGAGAACGCAGCGTGGCCCGCGCCTACATGAAGGCCCTCCGCAGGGCTCGCTCGCTGATCTACCTGGAGGACCAGTACCTCTGGTCGGATGAGATCTCGGGTGTGCTCGCCGCGGCGCTGGAGCGCTCGCCGGAGCTGCGCCTGATCGCGGTGGTACCCCGGTTCCCCGACTCGGACGGTCTGCTGTCGGGGCCCCCCAACCGGATCGGACAGCAGGCTGCCCTGAAACGCCTCCGCGAGGCCGGCGGAGAGCGGGTGGCCTTCTATGACCTGGAGAATGACCAGGGACTCCCGATCTACGTGCACGCGAAGGTCTGCGTGGTCGACGATGTCTGGGCCACCGTCGGCTCGGACAACTTGAACCGTCGATCCTGGACGCACGACTCGGAACTCTCCTGTGCGGTGCTGGATTCGAGGCGGGACGCGAGATCTCCCACCGACCCTGGCGGGATGGGCGACGGTGCTCGGGTGTTCGCGCGCGAACTTCGTCTCGAGCTTTGGCGGGAGCATCTGGGCCGCGACGCTGCCGATGCCCACCTGCTCGATCCAGCTCAAGGCTTCGAGACCTGGCGGCGACTTGCTCTCGGCCGCGATGCTTGGCACGGCGGTGGCCGGAAGGGACCACCGCCACCCGGCCGCGTCCGGGTGCACGTGACCGAACCCGTGCGTCCCTGGACGGCCCGGTGGGCGGCTCCTGCCTACCGGATCCTGATCGACCCTGATGGTCGTCCTACCAAGCTCAAACGAGCCCGCCATTTCTGAATCTCCATCCAACTCGACCCCTGGTTGCGTGTTCTTCCCGGACCCGTTGGGAAGGGGTACCGTTGGGGATGATGTTCGAGCGCCACCTACCTCCATCGGTCCGAGCTCAGGGATCGGGCCTTGGAGTTCCTCGCCTCCCTCGCTGGAGAGCGATTCCGACATCGGGGTGCCTGGCTGCTGATCGTTGCCCTGCCGCTGGTCTTTCGACTCCCCGTGCTTCGCAAGCACTGGTACCTGCGCTTCCTGGAGTTCGCGGGAGGCGCAGCCGTGCTCGTCCGACTCGGTGAAGCCATCCGGGACTGGACGCCTTCGACGGGCCGAAGTGGTGCGGAGCCCGAGGGCGCACGACGGTGGGAGGAAGATGCATCGACGCATCTTTGCCCCCGGGGGCGAGGAACCGCACGCGGCGCACCATCCGCAGGCTGATCTGGGCCTCCGAGCGCTGCCTGGGCATCTTCAGGGTAGAGAAGTACCGTCATGAGCGCTGGAGCCGCAGCGAG
Source organism: Actinomycetota bacterium (assembly GCA_030774015.1). Taxonomy (NCBI): domain Bacteria; kingdom Bacillati; phylum Actinomycetota; species Actinomycetota bacterium. Next base: position 8,361 of record JALYLZ010000070.1, read on the forward strand.
ACTCGACCGCGAAGAGTCGGCAAACGCGACGCCTGATCCTGCCGACTCGGCTCGTGATGCTGGCCTTCGATACGTATCCGACGCGAGCCCCGGGATCATGCGGCGGCGGCGCGGGAGGGGGTTCGAGTACCGTGACGCCGAAGGCCACACGATTCGTGACCCGAAGATGCGCGCCAGGATCCACTCGCTCGCGATCCCGCCGGCGTGGACCGACGTATGGATCTGCCCGAACCCTGGCGGCCATATCCAGGCGACCGGCCGAGATGCCCGTGGCCGCAAGCAGTATCGCTATCATCCACGATGGCGTGAGGTCAGGGACGCCAGCAAGTACGAGCGGACGGTCGCGTTCGGCTTGGCGCTGCCGCTGATCCGCGAACGGACGGACGCGGACCTGGCCAGTTCAGGGCTCCCGCGCGAGAAGGTGCTGGCCGCCGTGGTCCGGCTCCTCGAGGCGACGCTGATCCGTGTGGGCAACGACGAGTACGCACGCGACAACGACTCGTACGGCCTGACGACGATGCGCAACCGCCACGTCGACGTGGAGGGCTCGAGGATCGAGTTTCGGTTCCGGGGCAAGGCTGGGAAGACGCACCGCGTGGGGCTCAACGACCGGCGGCTAGCCCGCGTGGTGCAGCGCTGTCAGGATCTCCCCGGGTACGAGTTGTTCGGATACGTGGACGACGATGGTGAGGTCCGGGACATCGGATCATCGGACATCAACGAGTATCTGCAGGAGATCACCGGCCAGGACTTCACGGCCAAGGACTTCCGAACCTGGGCAGGGACCGTTGCCGCGGCGTGGGCGCTGGAGGAGTTCGAAGCTTTCGATTCCGAGGTGCAGGCGAAACAGAACATCCTGCGCGCGATCGAGAAGGTGGCGGCGACGCTGGGCAACACCCCAGCGGTCTGCCGGAAGTGCTATGTGCACCCGGCGGTACTCGAAGCGTACATGGATGGCTCGATGCTCCAGGCCTTGAGGGAGCGTGCGCAGAAGATGGCACGCTCGCTGAAGGGCCTGGAGCCCGAGGAGGCAGCCGTACTTGCGCTCCTGCAGCGGCGGCTGCACAGTGAGAGCGGCGCGGGGGTCCTGACCAGATGACGCGGCACGTCACCGTGCTGCTGGCTCGATGGCGAGGCCGAGATGGCGATGGCGAGGCCGAGATGGGGAAGGTCACCCGCCCCGAGCCCCGAAGATTGGAGGGTGTCGCTGCCCCTGAAGCGGATGCTCGGCCTGGGGGTGATCCTGGCCCTCGTCGGCGCGGGTTGCAGCAGGAACGGCCAGCTGGGAGCGAAGTCGATCTCTCAGCTGTCGAAGTCGCTGCAATCCGAAGCCGCCGAGGGAGCGCTTCTGGCCGAGGACGCCGCCTCTGGCAGGACGACGCGCATCTACATTCGCGAGCACGTCGCCGAACTCTCCAAGGCCGCGTCCCTGGCAGAGGTCACTCTGAAGGCAGCCAAGACCGAGCCCGCGCTCGAGCCAAAGCTTCGGCAGCTGGCGGTCCTCGCTGGCCAAGTCAGCGCCGACCTCGAGCGCCTCGGCATTGCCTCCAGGGACGAGGACCGCGCCCTCGCCGGTGAGCTCCGGGCCGCCGCCCAGGCGATCGAGAAGATCGGCACGGGCCTTACGTGAGCTGGAAGAACATCCTCGCCGTCGCTCTCGGTATCTTCTCGGCCATCGGCGGGTTCGTCGACATCGGCGACCTCGTGTTCAACACGCAGGCCGGAGCGACCTTCGGCTTCCAGCTCCTATGGGTCGTCGTGATCGGAGTCGCCGGGATCATCGTCTACTCGGAGATGTGCGGGCGCGTCTCGGCGATCGCCAAGCGCCCGGTCTTCGATCTGGTCCGCGAGCGGACCGGCTTCGGTGCGGGACTGGCGACCCTGGTCGCCTCCGAGGTCGTCAACTTGATGACGTGCGCGGCTGAGATCGGAGGTGTCGCCATCTGCCTCCAGCTCCTCTCAGGCCTTCCCTACCGCCTCTTGATCCCGCTGGCGGTCCTGGGCCTCGCCGTCAGCTCCTGGGTGCTGCCCTTCAGGTGGATAGAGCGAGTCTTCGGCTATCTGGGCCTCTGCCTGCTCGTCTTCGCCGTCGCGGCGATCAAGCTCCACCCCAAGTGGAGCCAGGTCGCCCACGGGTTCGTCCCCGGGTCCCATTCCGGCGGGAGCTTGGTGGTCTACCTCTACTTCGTGGTGGGGCTCCTCGGAGCGGCCATGACTCCCTACGAGGTCTACTTCTACTCCTCGGGCGTCGTGGAGGATCGCTGGGGCCTCAAGGATCTCGGCCTGAACAAGGTGACCGCGATCATCGGCTACGCGCTCGGCGGCTTCCTCTCCTTCGCGCTGATGATCGTTGCCGGCGTCCTCTTCCTGCCAAAGGGCATCTCGCCGCAGTTCTTGGGCACCCCGGCGCTGGCCGCGGAGCATGCCTTTGGGCAGGTGGGCCTGGTGCTGGCCCTCGTCGGCATCCTCTTCGCCGTCGGCGGCGCGGCCATCGAGACTTCTTTCGCTGGCGCGTACAATCTGGCCCAGTTCTTCGGCTGGAGGTGGGGCAAGAAGGAGCGACCCGCCAATGCCCCACGCTTCACCCTCTCGTGGCTGATGATCTTCGCCCTGGCTCTCCTGGTCGTCATGACCGGCTATGACCCGGTCAAGCTGACGGAGTACTCGGTCATCTTCTCGGTCGTGGCGCTGCCCTTGACCTACCTGCCCATCCTCCTCATCGCCAACGACCACGCATACATGGGTGCGGAGGTGAACGGAAAGCTTGCCAACTTCCTCGGCGTCCTCTACTTCTTACTCATCCTCGTGATCGCCGTCGCGGCCATCCCCCTGATGCTGCTCACGAACGGAGGGCAGGGATGAGCAAGGTCACCGATGTCGACATCGCCCTCAGCATCCTCGATCACCAGCTCGTCGACGGCGACGGCCAGAACTGCGGGAAGGTCGATGATCTCGAGATCGCCGGTCTCGACGGCGACTCGCCTGAGGTGGTGCAGATCCTCGTCGGCGGCAACGCGTGGCGCTCTCGCGGCCTCCTCGGAAGGCTCGCGGCCCGCCTCTCGGGAGACGCGGTCCACGTGCCGTGGGCCGAGGTCGACTCCGTCACATCTGTTGTAACCCTGAAGCGCCCCGCGGCGGAGTTGCGCTTGAACCGCGGCGCCGACCGCTGGGCGCGCCTCGTCGGAAAGGTGCCGGGATCCTGATGCGTCTGTCGGAGCTCCTCAACCGTGAGGTCGTGAGCGAGTCCGGCCAGCGGCTGGGCCACGTCCACGACGTACGCGGAGAGCTCGTGGGAGGACGCCTGCGGGTGATCGGCCTGGTCGCCGGCAAGCTCGGCATCCTCGAGCGCTATGGCGTCGGCACGCGCGGGAGCGGCGGGCCGGGACAGACGAAGGTGCACGGCCACCCCATCATCCCCTGGGAGCGGGTCGTCCGCGTCGGGTCGGAGGTAGTCGTCCGCGGCTAGGCACAGCCTGTCAAAATTACACTGACGTGATTCTGGCTCTTTCCTAGGTAGGTATCCTCCGAGGAAGGGAATGCCAGCGGGCCCGGCCGGGCCCTCGGGCCGATGGCGTTCCGGGCTTCGCGCTCAGATCCTTCCGTGGACGGCCTCGGGGTCCATCTCGCTGCTGAACTCGAAGGCCGCGGCCTCGCCGTAGTTGGGGTCGAACGACAGGCCGAACGCGTTCGAGCTCCCCGTGGTGCGCCCCACCTGGTACTCGGGGGCGAAGCCGTACATGGCCCCCTTCACCGTGACGGGGGAGCCATCCGGGGCGGTGAACGGCTCGAAGCTGATCTCCGTCTTTCCGGAGACGGACGCTGAAGGGTGGTCACCGTCCGAATACGTCACCGAGCCCCGCTCCGTTCCGAGGTTCTCTCCGAACAGGGCGGCGAGGTCGCCGAAGGGGCCGCCCTCGGTTCCCGACAGGATCTTGCCAAGCGCGTCGGCCTGCTGGTCGGAGGCGCCCTCGTCAATCACCAACCCCACCTTCCAGTTCCCCGACGTGAGGTTCGACGGGAACAGGTTGTAGAAGGCAAAGGTGACGCCCGACAGATCGATGTCGTCGAGGGTTCCTCCGTCGATGTGGAAGACGGCCGCCCCGCGACATTCGCCCTTCCCGGCCGGGTCGTTCGGGACGCCGTCCACCGGGCATGGGCAGATCACGTTGCAGGAGCAACTGGCCAGGTACTGGCCGGTGATCTTGTAGGCCACTAGTCTCTCCTTTCCGGCGGCCTCAGCCGCCCATGAGCCCCGACGCGAACAGCGCGGGGACGAGTGCCATCGCGATTCCCACACCGATCAGGGCGAAGCCGGTTCCCCTGGCCATCCGTGGGCCGAACGGCGCGACCTTCTCCACGAAGATCAAAGTGGCGATCAGCCCCATCCACGCCAGGTTCATCAGCCCGACAGCGAACAACACCACCATCAGCCCCCAGCAGCACCCCAGGCAGAACGTTCCGTGTTCGAGCCCCATCTGCAGCGCCCCCGACAAGCCGCTGCGCCAGCGCATGAGAAACGACAGTGGCGAGCGACAGTGCGACAGGCAGATCGACTTGAGGCGGGACAGCTGGAAAACCCCGGCGCCGGCGAACGCCACCCCGGAAGCCATCGCCGCCGTCCGAAGCGTCATCCGGGGCGCGACGACGAGGACCCCACGGTACAGACCGAACACCGCCACCCCGACGATGGTCCACACCAGGAGATAGCCGCCCACGAAGACCGGAACGGCGAGCGGCCCCTGCCGCCGGGACCGCGACAGCCGCGCATGCGCCACCACCATAGGCGCCGCGGACGGGAACATCATCGCAACCATCATGGTCAGCCACATCCCGATGAACAGCGGGGCGGACATGGCAGCCATAGACATGCCGTTGGCGACCCCCACAAGCCTTGCCACTCCCGGCGCCATGCTCCCGCCACCCGCCCGGTTCGCCGTCACCACCCACGACAGCGCAGAGAGGCCCGCGAGGGAAGCCAGGATCGCGGCGATGGACAGCTTCATGGCATGCGTCGGCCAGGGAGTGGGCCCAGTCCGAACGGAGGGCAACGTGGCCGACATCCGCAGAACCCTAACCAGTCGAACTTGGCTTGTCGAACGGAAAGCCGCCCCCGGATGCGTTCCGCGGACCGCAGCTTCCGCAGAAGTGACGGGATGGGCACGTAGGCTCACCCAGACCTGGTTACACAGGTGGTGAGCTACGTGCCGCTGCCCAAGCTAAACTGAACGCCCGACGTGCTTCGCCGTCAGCCAGCGGGTCTTTCATTCGGAATCGAGTTGACACCCTGCAGACTTGCCGAGTCGTTAGGAGGTGCTCCAGTCGTCCCGTTGCTCGGTCCGCTCTTGGCCTGAGGGAGTTTCCCGGACGTCCGTCCGCGTCGTGCTACGGCTCCTCCCCCCGAGAGCGAGGATGAGCAGGCTCACGACGAAGACTCCGATCCCGACCAGGAGGAGGATGACGCCAGCCTTGTGGATGTCGAATCCAGAGGTATGCGCCGAGACGGCGAACCTCATGATGGCGCCGACGACCACCAGCACGATGCCTAACGCCATTAGACCTATGCCTGAACTCCTGTTCATAGGCCCGAAGTGTAGGCTGCACCGCCAACCGGTTCAAATCACCCGAGTTGCCTCACCTTCGATACCTCACTTGTCGACACAGCACTTGTGATCCGCTGATTCCGCCCGATGCTGCTCAGCAGTCCTTCCGGAGTCGTCGCAACACATCTCTATCTGGAGCGTGCCATCGGCCCCAGCCGGCCCCAACTCGGTGGCTGGGTCCAGCACGACCACCCTACCCGGGGGAGCGGGAGCTCCGTCCGGGGACGTGGTCGGCCATTCGCCTCCGTCCGGAGACGGAAGGACCATCTCAGGCGTGTCTTCCTCAGCGGTGCCTTCATGTAGAGACATTTCGCCCCTTTCTGTGTAGGGCTACGGGTATTGCCGATGGCTCAGGTCCGGCCAGAGGAGTCGTTCCCGACAAAGGGGGCAGATCGAGCCGAGCACCAGATCCCTCCTTCCTTGGTCTCCAAGCGAGCCATCACGCCCGCGTGGGAGTGGCTAGTTCCTCCCCCCGATAACGCCCTTCGCCTTGTCGATGCTCTCGCCGATCTTCCCCTTCACCTTCGCCCCGACCCTGTCCGCCTGCCCCCGTCGCTTGAGGGCCTTGTTACCCGTCAGATCCCCGGCTGCCTCTTTGATGCGACCCTTCGCCTCGTCCGACTTCGCTCCCATCGGTGCGCCTCCTTTCAGCCACGTCGGGTCGGTCGACGCGGCGTTTACACCCTCCGTACCAGATACACGATGAGCAAGATCACCAGGATCAGGACGATGATCCCTGGGATCACAATCGCGGCACCGAGCATGTCGCCTCCTGCTGTGCCGAGGCTCAGCGCCAGGCCGCACTGAGCGCGTGGTTGTTACCTGATGTGGAGATTGGACCTAGGACTGACGAGGGCGCTCTCCTCCTTTCCCGGTCCTCCCGTCGAGAATGGACCGCAGGTCATTGTGTCCCGCACCCGAGCGGCGGTCCTAATGGTCACGAGGCGTCTCGCCGTCGGCTGCCACCGCGAGGGTCCGATGCGCTCGCCAGACGGGCCGGGAAGCCGGGGAGCTTCCGCACGACCGCGAACCCTTCGTGCTCGGCCACCAGCAGGTCGAGTTCTGAGTTCTCATGATCGAGCGCGATGACGAACTGGGCCCCGTGGGCACGGACCTGCTCGTACTCGTCCTGTGTGAGGCTGATCGTGGCCATGCAGGAGGCATCGCTGCACTCGCAGACGTAGCGGTTCGTAGCGCTGCCACCGGGGTGCTCGAGGTAGGCATCCTCGATCTCGTTGATGTCTCGGGCGCGCGTCTCGTTACCGACCTCCCGCTCGCGCCAGTCAGCCACCGGCATGCGCCTCCAACAGTTCGGGGACGGCCTCATCGAGCATGTCGGCCATACCGGTCAGCTCGAAGACCCTCCTGACCATTGGACGACACCGGGTGATGGCGAACCGGCGGCCCTTCTCGCTGGCGCGCCTCGCCGCGCCCGCCGACGCACGCAGGCCGCTCGCGTCCATGAAGGAGAGATCGCTCAGGTCGACGACGACCCGATCACTCCATCGCACGATGGAGGCCAGCTCGTCCTCGAGGAGGGGAGCGGTGAACAGATCCAACTCGCCGCGAACGAACAGTCGAACGAACCCATTGCGGAGGTCGTGTTGCACACCGAACATTGCATCTATCGGAGCTTCCGTGCTGAGCACTCCAGCCTCCTCGCCCCGACCGCTTCGCCCCAAGTGGGGGAGCGGCTCCGCACGGACCGGGAGTTCGGGTCAGGGAGCGAGGGCCGTTCGTTTGGGGCCTGCGCACCGGTACGATAGCACGCCCGCGAGCCCCGCGGAGCAACCGCGTGTCGGCGGGTCATGTCCGCGGCGCTGCTGGCGCCGCCGCGCTCAACGGCGGTACGCTCAGAGGTGATGGTGAAGCCAGGGCCCGGCGGTGCCGCGGCGGGCGCGCCACTTCGCGTCCTCGTCGCCGATGGCCTGAACCTGCGATGGAATGCGGTGACCGCGGCGATCGCCTCATTGGGACATGAGGCGATCGGCAAGAAGACGACCCTGGCCGAGGTCGGTTCGGTCACCGCCTCGGAGTGGCCGGATGTTGCGCTGGTCATCGTGGAGGAGAGCTCGGCTCAAGCACTGAACCTGATCCGCCGGATCACGCACGAAGCCACATGTCCGGTGATCGCGATCCTCGATGTGGAGGACCGGGAATTCGTCGATCAGGCGGCCAGGCTCGGCATCTTCGCGCACATCGTGGGCGGAAAGGGTCTCGAGGAACTGCAGAGCTCGATCGACATCGCCCTCCAGCGCTTCGCCGAATACCATGCCCTGCAGGGGGCGTTCGGGCGGCGGGCGATCACCGAGCGGGCCAAGGGCATCCTCATGGAGCGCCACTCGATCGACGAGGAACGGGCCTTCAACATGATCCGCGATCATTCCCGCCGAACGCACCGAAAGGTTGTGGATGTCGCGGAGGCGATCCTCTCCTCTCATCGTCTCCTGGCGAGTCGGCGCACGGAGGAGCCTGCCGATGTCCCGTTTCCAGAGTCCGCCGACCCCGAGCACAGCTTCGGCAGGGAAGGCTAGCGTCGAAAGAGCGCGTGGCGAGGGGAGCGCCTACCGCCTGCGCGCCAGCACGAACATCACCACGATCGCCACGACCACGACGACGATGACGATCGGAATACCGAGCGACAGAGCGATCATCTGTCCATCCTCGTCTCCTCCACTTGGCGCCGACTCGACTCCGAGGCTACAGGCTGGGGAGGCAACCGCGAAACTCCACGTCCGGACGCTCCGCCTTCGCGGACCCGTTTGGCAACCGATCCCCTCTTGCTGGTCAGAAGCCCCCGGACCGCTTGAGTTCCCGGGGTCGTCCGTCGGGATCCACGGCCAGGCGGTACAGCGGCCGGGCCCACCACGAAGCCCAGGCCGGGACCGCCAGCGGTTGGTGCCGACGGGCGCGGCCCTCGGGACGGGGTCCGTGTTGCCCCTCGGCGTGCCACGTGTCGAGCGCGTCGGCCACACGGCGCCACGCCTCGAAGCCCGCCCGAGGATCCAGCAGCTCTGCCTCGGTCAGCTGGGTTCCCAGGTGCTCGCGCCACAGCGTCGACCGCAGCTGTCGCGGCAGCACCCGCGCCCCGTCGCCGAGCCCGGCGGGATCGACCGGCGGCCGTTCATCACGCTCGGGGTCGAGCACGGCGCACGCGACCTCCGAGTCATGCGTCCAGGAACGCCGGTTCAGGTTGTCCGACCCTACGGCCATCCACACGTCGTCGACGACGCAGAGCTTCCCGTGGACGTATACAGGCCGGCCGGCTTCGTTCTCCAGGTCGTACACACCCACGCGATCGCCGCCTGTCCCTCGCACCATCGCCAATGCTTCCTGTTGCCCGATTCGGTTCAGCGGCCCCGACAGTGTGCCGTCCCGGTCGGGGTACCTTGGCACGACGGCGATCAGCCGCAGCTCGGGCGAGCGCCGGAGCGCGTCGGCGAAGACCCGCGCAACCTCCGTCGACCACAGGTACTGATCCTCGACGTAGATCAGGGACCGGGCACGTGCCAGCGCCTTCGCGTACGCGCGCGCGACGCTCCGCTCGCCCCGCGGCGCGAACGGGAACGGTGGGCGCTTCGCCGGGTAGGTCCGAAGCACCTGCACCGCCATGCTCCCAGCCGAGGGCGGATCGGGCAGCACCGGCGGCAGCGCGCTCGCGCGCCTGGGCTGGCGGAGAAGGCGCCGGATCCGGGCCCGCCACGGGTTTTGGTGATCGAGGGGCGTGGGATCCGACCAGCGCTCGCGGAAGGTCTCGGTGAGGTCGCCGACTGCCGGCCCCCGGACCTCGAGCTGAACGTCATGCCAGGCGGGCCGGGGCCCGTACCGCTCGTCCAGGAGGATGGCTTGGGGATCGCCCCGGTGGCGCTCGTCGTCGCCTCGCCCATGGCAGAGGTCGATCCCCCCGATGAACGCCACGTCCTCCGCGACACGCCCCGCTCGCCGGATCACGGCGAGCTTCTGGTGGTGTGAGCCGAAGCGACGGACCCGCTCGTCGGGCAGTACCTCACCGCCCGCGTCGTTCACGACCCGGCCGACGTGCGCGTTCTCCTCCTCGGCGTATCCCTCCTGGTCGGGGTGCGAACGCCACACCAGCCCGCGCACGTCGACCCCTCGCCGGGCGGCGTCGGCGAGAACCGGGCCGAGCTCCGTACCTGGCCCGGCCAGTCGCTGGCCGGCGTCCCCCCGCCAGTCGAGAAACCACACCTGATCCCCGGGACCGAGGGTGGACAGCTCCTCGTGCAGCCGGGCGAAGTAGGTGGCCCCGTGGACCAGGGGCGTGACGGCGTTCCGGTCGGTCCAGCCTCGGCCGTCCCCCCGGCGCCGATCGATCGCAGACGCATCGTTGCCGCGCTCTTCAGCGCTCAGGAACCACTGCTCGGTGGTCGACATGGGCCTGGCTTATCTTCACCCGATGAGCCGAAGGCCGCTGGCGTCCGAGGTCGAACCTCCAACGACCCACTGACCCCAATCGCAAAGGGTCCTCACAGAGGCCGCCTGCCCGGCGATCGCCATCGGGGCGGGCGCCAACGCTAGAGATCCACCGCCGCCGCTCCCTCGTAGTACCTACGGGGTCCCGCCTGGCGGCCGGTGCCCTTGCGCTACCCAGGGGAGGACCGACCAGGGCAGAGTCCGGGGTCGGTGTCGTTCGGGCGATTGCGGCCGGGGAAGGGAATACCGCCGATGGAGAGCCGAGAGGCAGTTCCCCGGGATCAGGTGGGCCGGGCCGTTGGAATCGTCGGCCTAGTGGGAATCGCCCTGATCCACTTTCTGGACGCGTTCAGCGTGATCGACGAGAGCAAGTTCGTGTTCGGGCTGTACGTCCTGCTGATGATCGTCACGCTCCTCGCGGGCGGGATCCTGCTTCGCACGGACTCCCGGCGCACCTGGATGCTGGCGGGAGGGACCGCCGGCCTGACCCTCCTCGGTTTCGTCCTCACCCGGACGACCGGCTTGCCGGGGTTCCCCGACAGTGTCGGCAACTGGCGGGAGCCGCTGGGCCTGGCCTCGCTGTGGGTCGAGGGCATGGTGCTCCTGCTCAGTGCGTACAAGGTGGTGACGACTCCCCCCATGGACGACGGGTAGACGAGAGCTCAGAACCAGCCGCGCCGCTTGAAGGACGTGAGCAGGAAGACGACGATCGCGATCTCTGCGCCGACGCCAAGGGTGAGGAAGACCGCCATGCTCCCGATGTGGCTGACCATCCAGCGGAAGTTCTGGCCGAAGAACCCGGTGATGAAGGTGAGCGGCAGGAAGATCGTGGCGATCACCGTCAGCTGCTTCATCACGACGTTGAGCCGGTTCGAGACCGTGGATAGGTAGACGTCCATCGCCCCCGTGAGGAGATCGCGGTAGCTGTCGATCAGATCGCTGATCCGGATCAGGTGGTCGTAGACGTCCCGAAAGTAGCGCTCGTCCCCTTCACCGAGTCCGGGCAACTCCGCGATGCCGCCCATCAGGCCCGCGAACGCGTCGCGCTGCGGCGTGACCGCCTTGCGCATCCCCACGAGCAGTCGCTTCATCCCGAACATCTCCTGGAGCTGCCGGTCATCCGCCCGGCGGAAGATACTGTCTTCGAGCTCGTCGATGCGATCGTCGAAGGCTGCCAGGATTGGAAAGAAGCTGTCCGTCAGGCCGTCGACCACCCGGTACAGCAGCAGCGAGGGGCGGTCGATCGCGCTGTCGCGCCGCTGATAGCGTCGGCGGATCTCGGCGAAGGCGGGGCAGTCGTCGCGGTGGATGGTGACGAGGAAGCGCTCCGAGTAGAAGCAGTGCACCTCGACCAGACGGTCTTGGTCGGGGGTCGCCCCGTAGACCACGACGAAGATGAAGTCGTCGTAGTCGTCGATCTTCGCGCGCTGGTCGAAGTGCTCGGAGTCCTCGACGGCAAGCGGATCGAACTTGAAGACGTCGCGGAGGATCTCGAAGTCGGCCGCGCTGGGCTGGTCGAGGTCGAGCCAGAAGAAGCTCCCGCTCGAGAGTCGGGCCTCGACCGTCTCTCGGCTGAAGCGAACTTGCTCGGAGCCGTGGCGGTCGATGACGTAACAGGCCGAGGGGCCTGTCCGATCCGGCGGAGCATCGGCACCCGGAGTTCGCTCAGCGTCCAGGGTGACGGCGAAAGGATCACTCGCCCCCGAATCGTCTGCCATCGCCGCGATGGTACTGCCGAATGCCGCCCGGCGGCCGAATGCCCAGCCCGGCGCATGAAACCTGTCGTCGAGTCCTTGTGGGCCGCATGCCGGTCGAGGACGAGGAGCTGTACATCGGTGGCTCTCTGGGTGCTATGGTGTCGGTGTGCAGGCCCCAGCACATGGCCTCGCAAGGCCGGACCCAGCTCTTGGTCGCAGCGCAGAACCGCTCTCCGCCCGGGGAACAGAACGGGCGGAGGAGGATGGGGTTGCCGAGCAGCAAGGATCCGTCGGAAGCACCGTTCGCCGCGCAAACCGGGCGTCGTCGCCGGGTCGCCAACGCTCCGTGCTGGCGCGCTCGATCTGTCCACCGACACCATGAGCCTCACCTTCGTGGAACTGCGTGCCCCGCCCCTTCGTGCACACGACACAACCTCCTGAGAGGAGGTGAGACGTGCTGGCCCTCACATTGGCGATCCCCGGCATCATCGTTGCCATCTTGGTGATCCTGCTGATCATCTATCTCGTGCGGCGAGCCTGAGCGTGCGCACCGGTTGCATGGACTCGTGACAACGGCAGAACGGAGGAGGTCATCATGGGAGCGAAGGGCGATGAGACCAAGGGTCGCCTCAAGGAGGCCGTAGGGGACCTGACCGGCAACGATCGGCTCAAGCGAGAGGGCAAGGCCGACAGGGCCGGCTCGAAGGTGAAGGGGAAGGTCAACGAGGCGGTCGACAAGGTCAAGGGCGTCGTCGGGCGATGAGAAGCACGTTGGCCCAGCGGACGGACGAAAGGAGCGGGGCATGCCTTTGTGGGGCTGGGTCGTCATCGCGGTCGTGGTGCTGGCGGTCGTCGCTGGCGCGGTTTGGGGGGTCAGGAGGAAGCGTCGCACCGGTTCTCTGCGAGGAGCATTCGGACCCGAGTACGAGCGAACCGTGGCTGACGCGGGGAACCGCAAGAGGGCCGAATCCGAGCTCGAGGAGAGGCAGCAACGGAGGGCCGGGATGGACATCCGGCAGCTGGACCCCGCCGCTCGCGAGCGCTTCCGGCGAGCATGGAGCGCGGCCCAGACCGAGTTCGTGGATTCACCGGCAAAGGCAACCCGTGAGGCCGATCTCCTCGTTGCCGAGGTGATGCGAGATCGAGGCTACCCCATGGAGGACTTCGAGCAGCGGGCGGCTGACATCTCAGTGGACCATCCTGAGGTCGTTGCGAACTACCGGGCTGCACATGGAGTCTCGCTCGCCAACGACCAGGGCAAGGCCTCCACGGAGGACCTGAGGCGGGCCATGGTGCACTATCGATCACTGTTCGAAGAGCTGCTCGAAGCGGAGGACACGGTGCCGAGCCAAAGCGATCAACAAAGATAGCCGGAGGGAGCACGAGGCCCGGTCCAGGGACGAGGGTTCAGCGGCCGAACTCGGGTCGCCGAGAGGAGAGGACACATGAGGTGGAGACGAAGAGGGGGGCGACGATGGAGAGAGGGAGGAGGACGAGCCAATCGCCGAGGCCTGGGCATGCTGTTCGGTTTCCTCGTGCTCGCGGCGCTCGGCGTCATCATCTACCTGCTCGTGAAGTGAGCTGAGCAGCGTCATCCCAGCCAGGGCGGCTGGGGTGCTGCACGGAGGAGAGAGGCGCGGAGCATGAGGGCCTTGATCGTCGTCGTTTACATCGTGGTCGGCGTCATCGTGGCGTCGACTCACCACTACCTCGCCCACCTCGGGGACATCAAGTCCATCGCCTCCGCGGTGCTCGCCATATTGCTCTGGCCCCTGGTCTTGTTCGGCGTGGACCTGCACCTGGGCACGAAGGTCAAGTCACACTGATCTGCTCTTTCGAGCATCCAGGATAGGAGGAAAGCATCATGGCCTTGCTGGCGTATGAACCGACAGAGTTTCTGGAGAACGACGGAGTGGTTCGATTCTTCCCGGCCCTGCCGGGCCGTCGCTTGATGGAGGACGAAACAGCGATCGAGGGTGTCCGGACCTGCGCCCACTGCGGCAGGACCACACCCTTCCGCGCGGCTGGACCCGGTGGATGGGCGGCCTGCGGCGCCTGTGGGGAACTCGCCTAGGTGCAGTTGCCACATCTCGCGATCCGCTCGCGCCTCGCTTCCTTCCGAACGACCCTTGATCTGAGACCCGCGCTGAGAGACCTTTCCCGGCGGCGGGCCGGGACCGGACCGTCGCGTCAGAGGAAGGGAGCGCGGAATGGACCGCTTCGTCGCGGTGGTTGGCTCGATCTCGAAGGACCTGTTCCACCTCCAGGTGCCCTGGGGCGAGAAGGTGATCCGGGCACTGGTGGTCTACGCGTTCCTCGTCCTCGCCCTGCGGCTGTTCGGCCGGCGGGAGCTCGGCCAGTTCACCGCGTTCGACCTGGTGGTGCTGCTCACCCTGTCGAACATCCTCCAGAACGCGATGATCGGGAACGACAGCTCGCTGCTCGGCGGGATGATCGGCGCGGCCGTGCTGCTCAGCGCGAACTTCGGCCTCGCCTATGCCGTGTTCCGCAATCGGTCGGTCCAGCGGGTGGTCACCGGCCAGCCCAGGGTGCTCATCCGGGACGGCTCGGTGCAGGAGGAGGCCCTCGCCGCCGAGCGGCTCACCGAGCAGGACCTGCTCATCACGGTGCGCAACCAGGGCCTGGAGGACTTCAGCAAGGTCCACCTCGCCATCTCCGAGCCGAACGGCACGATCTCGGTGATCCCGAGCAAAGACGGCTAGCAGGAGGGCGCGGCCGGCGGGTTGATGTGATCGGTGCGTAGCCGGGTAGGATGGCCCTCTGACCTGCGAGGATAGGGCCATGACCGAGAAGAACGTCGTCCAGACCATCCACGACACACTTCAGGAGGAGATGCAGGCCGACGACCGCGTCCTGATCCTGGGCGAGGACGTCGGCGCCCGGGGCGGCGTGTTCCGGGTCACCGCCGGGTTCCTGGAGGAGTTCGGCGAGCTGCGGGTGATCGACACCCCGCTGGCGGAGTCCTCCATCGTGGGTGTGGCCATCGGCATGGCCATGCACGGCCTGCTGCCGGTGGCGGAGATCCAGTTCGCCGACTTCATCCACCCGGCCTTCGACCAGATCGTCTCGGAGGCGGCCCGCATCCGGTACCGCTCGAACGGGGACTGGGACTGCCCCATGGTGATCCGAGCCCCGTGGGGTGGTGGCGTGCACGGCGCCCTTTACCACTCCCAGTCCATCGAGGCCTTCTACGGCCACGTCCCCGGGCTGAAGGTCGTGGTGCCATCGACGCCGTACGACGCCAAGGGCCTGCTGCGATCGGCGATCAAAGACCCCGACCCGGTCCTGTACCTGGAGCACAAGAAGACGTACCGGCTGATCAAGGGCGAGGTGCCCGACGAGTCGTACGAGGTCCCCATCGGGGTGGCCGACGTGAAGCGCGAAGGGGACGACCTCACCGTGGTGGCGTACGGGCTGATGCTGCACCTGTGCCTGGAAGCCGCCCAGCGGCTCCAGCAGGAGGAGGGCCTGTCCGCGGAGGTGGTGGACGTGCGCACGATCGCCCCCCTGGACAAGCAGACCATCCTGGACAGCGTGCGCAAGACGGGCAAGGCCATGGTGGTGTACGAGGACAACCGGACCTACGGCGCCGGGGCGGAGATCGCCGCCACCATCGCCGAGGAGCTCATGTTCGACCTGGACGGGCCCATCGTGCGCCTCGGCGGTCCGGACGTGCCGGCGATGCCCTTCTCGACGCCGCTCGAGCACTACTTCATGCCCGACACCGAGCGCATCTACGCGGCCATGAAGGATCTCGCCCAGTTCTAATCAGGTGGCCGAGTCCAAGGGCCGTAGACTGGCTGGGATGGCTCCATCTCGCGAGCACAACCCGCACGGGCGACGGCTGTACCTCCCCATCGTTGGGACGAACGGGGGCTCGGCGGGGCCGCTGGCGGACACGCATGTGGCGCATTCGGTGGGGTGCGCGGTGACGGCTCGGCCGGCTCGGCGGCCGGAGTGGTTGAAGGTGAAGGCCCGGACCGGGCCGAACTACTCGGAGCTGAAGGCGATCATGCGCGGCCTCGACCTGCACACGGTGTGCGAGGAGGCCGGGTGCCCGAACATCTACGAATGCTGGGAGGAACGGGAGGCGACCTTCCTCATCCTGGGCGACCGGTGTACCCGGCGGTGCGGGTTCTGCGACGTGATGACGGCGAAGCCGTTCCCGGTCGGCGAGGAGGAGCCCAGGCGGGTCGCGGAGGCGGTCCGGGCCATGGGGCTGCGATACGTCGTGCTCACCGGCGTGGCCCGGGACGACCTCCCGGACGGCGGGGCGGCCATCTGGGCCGAGTGCGTCCGGGCGGTGCGTGAGGCCGTCCCCGACTGCAAGGTCGAGGTGCTGCCCTCGGATTTCCGGGGCGGCGAGCGCGACATCGCCACCGTCATCCAGGCGGAGCCAGACGTGTTCGCCCACAACCTGGAGACGGTCCGGCGGCTCCACGCCCGGGTCCGGCCGGCCTTCGGCTACGACCGGTCGCTCGACGTGCTCCGGATCGCCAAGCGCGTTCGACCGGAGCAGGTCACCAAGTCGAACCTCATCCTGGGGATGGGCGAGCGCGCCGACGAGGTCCCCGAAGCCATGCGGGACCTCCGCGGCGCCGGCTGCGACCTGCTGACCATGGGCCAGTACCTCCAGCCCACGAAGTTCCACCTGCCCGTCGATCGCTGGGTGACGCCCCAGGAGTTCGCGGAGCACGCCCGGTTCGGCACGGAGGAGCTCGGGTTCCCCCACGTGGAAGCGGGTCCCCTGGTGCGCTCCTCCTACCACGCCGGCAAGCAGCTCTCCCGAGCGGTCGAGGCGGGAGCGCTCACGTAGCACGCAACTGCCCAACGAGCTGTTCGAGCTGGCCAGGCTTCACCGCGCCGAGGATGCGGAAGCGGAGGGTGGCGTTCGCGTCGGCGACCACCGTGGAGGGGATCCCCTGGATGCCGAAGGCCAGGGCCAGGCGGGAGCCTGGATCCTCCAGGACCGGATACGTGATGCCGTACTGCCGGAGGTAGGTGCGTGCCGCCGGCACACTCGCTGGCCAATCGCCGCCCGTGTAGTGGAGGCCTAGCACGAGCACGCCCTCACCCCCGAGACGCTGCCAGTCCCGCTCCAGTTCGGGCGCCTCCTTCCGGCACGGCCCGCAGAACGGGTTCCAGAAGTTCAAGATCACGATCTTGCCCCGGTAGCTGGCAGGCGAGAGCCGGCCGCCGCCGAGGAGCTCGCCGGCCACGGTGGGCATCCGGCCGGAGACCTCGACGACGCCGGCATACGTCGCGTGCGAACACGCCACGGCCACCACGAGCAGCAGCGCCGCCAGTCTCCGCACGGGCCGAAGCTAGCAGCACGCGGGAGGGAAGGTGGAGGAGCCGGCCTGTAAGCCGGATTCTGTGCCCGGCCCTGTCGGGCCGGCGGCGGCCATCTCTCTGAGCCCCGCGTCGCCGCGAGACCCCGGGGGCGCCCCCATATGCCGAACGCCCCTCGTGCAGCCTACCCGGGAGCTCGGACGGGCCGTCCTCGAACGCTCCCTGCTTGGCCTTGCTCCGGGTGTGGTTTGCCGAGCCGGACCGGTCACCCGGTCCGCTGGTGAGCTCTTACCTCACCGTTTCACCCTTACCGTCGCTACCCGAGGGTCGCGGCGGCGGTCTGTTTTCTGTGGCACTGTCCGCAGGTCGCCCTGCCTGGGAGTTACCCAGCACCCTGCCCTTCGGAGTCCGGACTTTCCTCCACCCCGGCCCGAGGGCCGGAGCCGCGGCCGCCCGGCCGGCTCCTCCGCCTCCGAGTATACGAGCCGCCTCCCGCCGCCTCCCGCCCGGCGACTCGGCCGCCGGCCCTAGCGGTCCCACAGGCGGGGCGACGGTTTCGGGGGCCGGTAGCTGGTCCCCTCCGTCGCCAGCCACCGGTCCACGCCCTCGTTGGCCAGCCGGTCGGCCCCGCGGTTCTCCTCCCGGGGGACGTGCCGGATCTCCCACCGCGGGAACTGCCGGAGCAGCTCGCGGGCCTGCTGGTGCAGCACCTGGAGGGTGGGGTTCTTGACGCGGAACCGTCCAGCCACCTGCTCCACCAGCAGCCGGCTGTCGGAGCGAACGCTGAGCCTGGTCGCGCCCAGCTCCGCGGCCCGGGCCAGCCCGGCCAGGAGGGCGCGGTACTCCGCGACGTTGTTGGTGGCCACGCCGATGCCCTCGGCGATCTCGGCCACGACCTCCCCGTCGGGGGTGGTGATCACGGCGCCGATCCCCGCCGGCCCCGGGTTCCCGCGGGCCGCGCCGTCGCACGAGACGATCAGGTGTCGATCAGGATCCGGCGGCAGTACTCACACCTCTTCACGCCCTCGGTCCGCTTCAGACGGTCGAGCTCCATGGCCGACAGCTTCTGGTGGCAGCCCTGACAGACCCCGTCCACCAGCGCGGCCGCCCCGACGCCCTTCTTCTGCCGGCGGAGGTCCTCGTACAGCTCGAGGAGCTCGGGATCGAACTCCAGGACCAGCCCCTCGCGCTCGACGGTTCGGGACGCCAGTGACTGCCCGATCTCGCTCAGCTCGGCGGCGGACTCGCCCAGGACCTCGGTGAGCCGGTCGCGCATCTCCTGGGCTTCGGCCTGGGCCGCGGCCAGCCGCTCGTCCAGCGCTTCCTTCTGTTCCATCAGCTCGATGAGGTTGTCCTCCAGCCGGGACCGCCGGGCCCGCAGGCTCGCCACCTCGTGCTGGATGGCCTCGAGCTCCTTGGGGTTCACCACCGAGCCGTCGTACAGGCGGCCCTCCTCCGCCCTGGCCTTGCGGGTGAGGGAGTCGATGTCGCCCTCCAGCCGGCGGGATTCCCGGTCCACCCCGTCCAGCTCCAGACGGACCTCACCCAGCCGGGACTCCGCCTCCTCCACCTGCTGGCGCGTGGTCCGGACGTCCTGGCCGGCCTCCAGGACGTCTCGCCGGTTTCGCATCCGGTCGACGGACAGGTCCAGCTCCTGGAGCCGCAGGAGGCGGTCGAGACCCTTCAGCGCCGTGGACATCGAACGCACAGGGTAACGAATCGGGACGCGCGCTCGGAGGGCGATCCGAGCGCGGGTACAGGGTTGGGGCTTGGTCGGAAGGGCTCGACCCCGGGAGGGGCCGAGCCCTCCTTCCGACCGGGGGGGTGTGAAGGATCTATCGGCGGACCCACCGCCGGGTTGAGGGCGAAGGCCGCTTCCGGTCGAGAACTGGCCGAACGGCCGACTGGGCGGCTCGGGCGGGGGATGTCTGGCCTTCCCCACATGGCCCCGGCGGCGCACGACGGTTTCACGACAGCGAGACAGGGCAAGTAGCCACCAGGAGCGACGGGAGGAGGAGCGATGCCTCAGAAAGCATGGAGCGCCAAGCGCGAGCGCCAGTACGAGCACATCAAGTCCGGCCTGAAGCAGCGAGGCGAGAGCGAGTCGGAGGCCAAGGAGATCGCGGCCCGCACCGTGAACAAGGAGCGGGCCCGCTCCGGCGAGGCCCGCCAGCGGTCCCGGACGTCCGTGCGGGAGATCTCCTCCGGACGGCGGGGAGGCCTCCGCTCCGGGCAGGGAAGCGGCGGCAGGACCCGCGACCAGCTGTACGAGGACGCCATGCGCCTGGGGATCGAGGGGCGCTCGAAGATGAACAAGGCCCAGCTCCAGCGCGCCGTCAACGCGAAATCCGGGCGCCGCAGCGCCTGACCCCGAATCCGCCACGCGCCATCATCGGATCAACTCTCAAGACACCCACCGGGGCCGGCCGATACTTCCTGTGGCGAGGAGGCCGATGGCCGGATCCACCAGGGTGGCCAGGGAGCGCATCGAGCGTGAAGCCCGTGTGTCGGGGCTGCGCGATTTCCGCACGCCCTCACTGGAGGCGGTGGAGCGCCGCCGCAAAGAGCTGTGGACCGCGCTCCTCGCGCTGTTCCTGGTCGTCGCCGCAGCCATGGTGGTGGCCTCCTCGCTCCCCGCGGTGTCGCGGGCCCGGTCGTGGTTCTCCCCCCAAGCCCTTCGGATCTCCCTACTGGTCCTGGCCGTCGCCTTCGGCGTCTACGCGGTGGAGAAGGAACATCACCTCCGGCGGCTGTCCCGGCTGCTCATCGACGAGCGGGTCCTGACCGCCGCGCTGTCGAACCGCCTGAAGGAGATCTCGGCCCTCATGACCGCGGGCAGGGCCATCAACTCGGTCCTCGAGCTCCGCGACGTCCTCGACATCATCCTGTCGAGCGCCCTCGACCTCCTGGAGGGGCACGACGGCTCGATCATGCTGCTGGAGGAACCCGACCAGCTAGTGGCGGTGTGCGTGCGGGGGAACGACGGGGCGCAGGACGCCCGCCAGGCCGTCGGCGAGGGCATCGCCGGCCTCGTGGCCGAGACCCGCGAGCCCCTCCTCATCTCGGGGAACGCCGACCCGGCGCAGTTCCCCAATCTCGTTCCGCGCACCATCCCGGTCCACTCGGCGATGTGCGTCCCGCTGATCAACCGGGACGAGGTCCTGGGCGTGCTGAACCTGAACGCCGCCAGGGACCGCGATTTCTCCGAGTACGACCTCCGCGCGCTGACGCTGTTCGCCGAGCACGCCGCCGTCTCCATCGCCAACGCCCGCCTGTACGAGCAAGAGCGGGACCGGGTGTCGGAGCTCCTCGAAGTGAACCAGATGAAGTCCGACTTCGTGGCCACGGTGAGCCACGAGCTTCGCACCCCGCTCACCTCCATCCTGGGCGGCGTGGTGACGCTGCGGCGGCTGGAGCTCGCGGCCGAGCACCGGGACGGGATGCTGGACGTCATCGAACGGCAGGGGCATCGCCTCCTGCGGCTGATCGAGCAGCTGCTGAGCGCGGCCCGGCTGGAGCACGAAGGTGAGACCAGGTTCGAGGACCGGGTGGACCTGGCCGCGCTGGTGCACACGGTGGCCCGGGACTTCGAGGCGACCGGCCGGCCGGTGCAGGTCCGGGTGCCGTCCACCTCGCCGGTCCTCGGCAACTCCGACGCCCTCCAGCAGGTGCTGATCAACCTGCTCGACAACGCGCACAAGTACGGCGCCCCGCCGGTGCGGGTGACCGTGGAGCCGCGGAACACCGAGACGATCCTCTCCGTCCTGGATGCCGGCGTCGGCATCCCCGAGGAGGCGCGGGTCCGCATCTTCGACGGGTTCACCCGGCTGGAGTCGAACGGGCACAGCCCCGGCATCGGCCTGGGTCTCTCCATCGTCCGGCGCCTGGTCTCGGCGTGCGGCGGGGCGGTCACGGTGAGCCGCTCGGAGGAGGGCGGCGCCGCGTTCCGCGTCTCGCTCGCCACGGCCCAGCAGGAGGTGCCGGCGTGAGCCGTGCCAAGGCGAGGGTCCTGATCGTCGACGACGACCCGGACATCCTGTTCTTCCTGCGGGTGGACCTGGAAGCGGAGGGGTTCGACGTCTCGCTGGCCTCGGACGGCGAGACGGCCCTGCGGCGGATCGAGGAAGAGCATCCGGACCTCGTGCTCCTGGACGTCATGATGCCGGTGCTGGACGGATGGGCCACGCTCGAGGGCATCACGGCCCAGCCCCGCCGGCCCCGCGTGGTGATCCTGTCCGCCAAGAGCTCGCCGCAGGACAAGGAGCGGGCGGCCCGGTTGGGCGCGGACCGCTACGTCACGAAGCCGTTCGCCCCGCGCGACGTGGTCGAGGCGATCCGGGCCGCGATGGCTCCGAGCCAGCCGGCCTGATCAGCTCCCGCTTCAGCACCTTGCCGGTGGAGGTCCGGGGGAGCTCCTTCACCTTCTCCACGCGCCGGGGCACCTTGAACGAGGCGAGCTGGGACTTGCTCGCCTCGATGACAGCATCCGGCTCCACGTCCCCCACCACGAACGCCACGATGGTGTGGCCGTACTCGGGGTCCGGGGCACCGAACACCGCGACGTCCCGCACACCGGGCACCTGCCGCACCACGTCCTCGATCTCCCGCGGATAGACGTTCTCCCCGCCCACCACCACCATGTCGTCCGCCCGGCCCTCCACGAACAGGTAGCCGTCCCGGTCCAGGCGCCCCAGGTCGCCCAGCGACATGTAGGGCCCGTGGTGCTTGCGCTCCTCGCCCGAGGTGTAGCCCTCGAACAGCGCGCTGCTCTTCACGAACAGCTCGCCGGTCTGCCCGGCCGGAAGCCGGATTCCGTGCGGAGAGAACACGCCGACGTCCACGCCCGAGACCGGCCGGCCGGCCGTGTCGGGGCGTTCCCTCATGTCCTCGGGGGTCGCGATGGAGACCCACCCCGCCTCGGTCGACCCGTACAGGTCGTACAGGACCGGTCCGAACAGGTCCTCGATCTGGCCCCGGAGGTCGGGCGGGATGGCGGACCCGCTGGCCAGGAGGATGCGCAGGCTGGAGACGTCGTGGGCCGCCTTCACGTCGTCCGGAAGGGACAGGACGCGGTGGATCATCACCGGCACCATCGAGGCCACCGTGGCGCCGTGCTCCTCGATCGCGGCCAGGGTCCCCTCGGGATCGAACCGCTCCGGCAGGACCAGGGTCGCGCCCAGGATGCTCCCGATGGTGAGGGTCAGCAGACCGAACGAATGGAACAGCGGCGCGGGGCACACGATCACGTCGTCCCGGCGGAACGGCACCACCCGGAGCAGGGCGATGAACTCGCGGACCCCCGTCCGGGAGGCGTCCCGAGCCGCTCCCTTGGGCCGGCCGGTGGTCCCGGACGTGTGGATCACCACCCGGGAGCTCCCCCGGCGGCGGGTGAACGGCGGCGGGGGCGCGTCGGACGCGGCGGCCAGAGCGTCCTCGTAGGCTTCCGCCGGGATGGGCGACGTTTTCCGGTCCCCCACCACGATGGCGGGAAGCTCCTCGAGGTCCACGCCGCCGACCTGCTCCGCGTGCAGGGCGTCGAACACCAGCGCCTTCGCGTCCACGCTCTCCAGGCTGTCGCGAAGCTCCCGGGTCTTCGCCCACGTGTTGAGCGGGCACGCCACCACCCCGATCTTCTGGGCCGCCAGGATGGCCTCCGCGAACTCCCGGCCGTTGCGGAGCAGGATGGCCAGCCGGTCCCCGCCTCGCAGGCCCATGCCCGTCAGCGTGTTGGCCAGCCGGTTGGCCCGATCGTCCAGCTCCCGCCAGGTGAGCGTCCCGTGACGGTCGTGGATGGCCGGCTTCGAGCCGACGGCCATGGCGTTCACGGCGCTGACGAAGCCGAGGGAGGGCCCCCGGCCCACGTACCAGGGCAGGGCCACCCCCAGCGCCACCGCCTCCCGTCCGTCCAGGACCCCGGCCCGCAGGAACGTCCTGGCCGTGGACGGCGCGAGCATGTGCGCGAGCTGGCCGAGGTCCGACCGCAGGCGCGTCAGCCCGCCCGGCGCCACCGCCCTCACCCGCCCCCAGACCTGTCCGCAGCTCCAGCTCCAGCTCCGGCCCCGGCTCCGGCCCCGGCACCGGACCCGGCTCGCTCGAACTCGACCAGGCGCCGCACCGCCAGCAGCGTGGCCGTCATGTTCCGCCCCACCACCCGCGCCATCAGCCGCTCGGCCAGCCAGCCGCCCGGCCCCCGGAGCCGGAACGAGATCTCCAGGTGCAGCAGCGTCCCCGAACCGTCCTCGGCCGGCTCCAGCCGCCACCTCCCGGCCTGCTCGATCCCGCTCTCGGACTCCCACGCCAGCAGCTCGTGCTCGCGCCGATCGGTGACCCGGACCGTCCCGCCCGCCTGGATCGGCCCCACGCACATCAGCACCCGGAACCGGTCCTCGTCCTCCGGCAGGCGCTGCCAGAGGGTCAGCCCGGCGTAGAAGCTCGGGTAGTGGTCGGCTTCCCCGATGAGCTCGAAGACGTCCCCGGGGGCCGGTCCACCACCAGGCTCCGGTGCAGGTTCACAGTCCCGGCACCACGCGCTCGGCCGCCATCGTCGTCAGCGCCTCCTGCATCCGCGACGTCACGTACTCGTAGGCCTCTTCCGAGTCGGCGCCCCGCCGGCCGAACCGCTTCACGACGTCGATGGGAGGCAGGACCTCGATCCGGATCTTCGCCGGGAGGGGCAGATGCCCCAGCATGTCGCCGACGTTCAGGCCCCACGGGACGGCCAGCGAGATGGGGAGCACCTTCAGCCTGGCCAGCCGGTCCAGCCGGAGGGCCCTGGCCACGCGGCGGCCGCTGGTCAGCGGGAGGAAGGTGTCCTGGCCCCCCAGCGAGACCACCGGCACGATCGGCACGCCGGCGTGGAGGGCCAGACGCAGGAACCCGCGCCGGCCCCCGAAACGGACCTCCTCGTTCCGGGTCCACGCCCGGTGGGTCTCCTGATCGCCGCCCGGGTAGACCAGGACGTCGGCGCCGGCGGCCAGGATGGCCTCACCGGCCTGGGGCCCCGCCGTGACGATCCCCCACTTCTTCCCGACCCGGCCCACCAGCGGAAAGGTGGTCACCAGCGAATGGGCCAGGGCGTAGATCGGCCGCTCCATCCCGAAATAGGTGTTGAACGCCAGCATGAACACCATGCTGTCCGGGCTCACGTTGCCGCCGGAGTGGTTCCCCACGAACAGGACCGGGCCGTCCTGGGGGATCCGTTGCAGTCCCCGGACCTCGGCGCGGAAGTAGAACGTGGACAGCAGCCACATCAGGGGGAGCTGCCTCCGGATGAACTCGGGGTCCCGGGCCGCCAGGTCGACGGCGGCCCCGCGGACCAGCGCCTTTCGTTCCGGCTCGATGACGTCCGGTCGCGGCGCCGGCCCGGAAGCCTTCGCCGGCGCCGACTCCGCGCTCACGCCGGCGCCCCCAGGAACTCACGCACCATCGCGTGGGTCCGCTCGGGCAGCTCGTACTGGGGGACGTGGCCGCAGTCCTCGAGGACCACGGAGGTGGCGTCCGGCAGGGCCCGTTCGACGTGCCGGGCGAACCTGGCCGGAACCAGCCAGTCCCGCTGGCCCCACAGGAACAGGGCCGGCCGATCCATCGCCGGGAGCCGGTCCCAGAACCCATGCTCCCCGTGCGGTTCCTCCAGGTAGATCTGCCGGGCCGCCGAGAAGAAGGCGACGCGCCCCCGGGGGTTCCGGAAGACACGAAGGAACTCGTCGGCCGCGGCGTCGAACCAGGCCGCCGGGAGGCGGGACGGCCGGGCGAACATCGAGCGGATGCTTCGAACGACCTGGTGATGCGAGAACGGAAGCGGCACCAACGCAAGCTCCGGCCGGAGGTACCGGACCACCTGCACCAGCTCCCGGCCCCGGATGAACGCCGGGGAGGGCATCAGCAGGACCATCCGGTTCACCAGCTCGGGGTGCCGCAGGCCCATCTCCAGGGCCACCCGTCCGCCCATGGAGTTCCCGATGAGGTCGGCCCGCCCGATCCCCAGCTGGCCCAGGAAGGCCGCGAGCCACCGGGAGTAGAAGCCGGCGTGGTAGGCGCGGATGGGCTTGCCGGAGTCGCCGAACCCGGGCAGGTCGGGGGCGATCACGCGGTGGTCCCGCGCCAGGTCCCACAGCGTCGGGAGCATCGACGCGTTCGTGGCGCCCAGGCCGTGCAGGAGCACCACCGGCGGCCCCTCGCCCGCCTCGAGATAGGCCGTTCGCACACCTCGGGCCCGGGTGACCCGGAACCGCGGCCATTCCTTCGGCACGGCCTCCGGGTTGAACAGCGAGTCGAACCGCAGGGCCAGGGCCAGGTTGCCGCGGACCACCAGGTCCCCCACCAGGAAGGCCTCCACGCCGGAGCGCCGTCCCGAGACCACCTCCGCGAGCGTCGCGGCCCCGCTGGTGACGCGGACGTCGGGCCGTTCGGGGAGGCCGGGGACGACCTCGATCCGCCCCTCCTTGACCCGGGCCGTCCATCCGTCCGCGCCCTCCACGTCGAGCCCCAGGACGGCCTCCACGTCGGCGGGCGCGCGGACCTGCTCGGAGCGCTCTCGCAGGAGCCCTTCCAGGGCCCGGGGCGAGGAAGGCCGGCCCCGCCGGGCGGTGCGGGCAGATTGGCGAACGGCCACGTCCGTATGCTTTCCCGGTTGTGAGGGGTTCCTCACCCGCGCCGGGCCGTCAGGAGCCAGCGGACCACCCGCGCAGCACCCGGTCCAGGGCCCGCTGGTCCTGGGCCCGGACCACGGCCCGGCCCACCCGGCCGTCCCCTTCGAAGAAGTACTCCACGATGAGATGGGTGTCCGTTCGCTGGCCGCCCGGGCCCACCGCCAGCGCGGAGACCGACACCACCGGAGCCTCCTCGCGTTCGATGGCCTGGATCGAGACGGACTCCGGGTCGATCCACTGCCGGGCCCTGGCCACGAAGGCCATGGCGGCGCCGACCCCCTCGTAGGTCCCGGCGTAGGGGTTGTTCCCCTTCACCTGGACCACCACCGAGGGCGACACGAATCGCTGGAGATCCTCCAGCCGCCCGTCCTGGAATGCGGACACCATGGACAGGACGGTCTGGATGTGACCCTCGGTGCTCGTCGTCTCCCCCATGCGACGCCCGGAGCCTAACGGTTCGCGGGCCCCGCGCATACCCGCTGGGGCGGCGAGTGATGGGACGAGCTCAGGCCGGGATCGCACCCAGCTGGCGCATCAGCCCGAGCTGGTCGACCACGTTCCAGTGCTCGACGATCCGTCCGTCCTCCAGGCGAACGATGTCGATCAGCTCGAACCGGACAGATTGCCCCGTGGCCGGGACGCCCATGAACGGGCCTCGGTGGGTTCCGAGGAAGGCCTTGCGAGTGATCACCTTGTCCCCGTCGGCCATCTGGTCCAGGATCTCCGCCCGGAAGTCGGGGAACGCCTGCCGGAACATCCCGAAGAGCTGCCCGACGCCCTCCCGGCCCGGGGGAAACCCCGGAAGCGCGCTGTGGTCGACCACGTCCGGTGCGAGGAGCTCCTCCAGCACGGCGGGATCGCCGCCGGTCTGGTATCCGTCGATGAACCTGCGGACCATCCGCTTGTTCCGTTCCTGTTGCTCGCCCATCTCGAACTCCCTTCGCCTGTCTGGGGCTGTGGCGGGAGGATGACGGGCGGGCCGCGGGCGGGGCATCGGTAGAACTACCAGTCTTCGGGCTGGGCGCCCGAACGTGGTCAGACGCCGCCGATGAGGTGGTGCTCCATGGCGAACATCGCGGCGGCGGCCCTGCTGGACACGCCGATCTTGGTGTAGATGTCCTGGACGTGGTGCTCGGCCGTTCGCGGCGAGACGTGCAGCCGCTGCGCGACCTCGCGGTTGGAGAGGCCGGCCGCCACCAGGCGGAGCACCTCCACCTGACGCTCGCTCAGGCCGGCGGGCCGGGCGGGCCGTGTCCGCGTCACCCGGTGCCCCGCTGCGCCGAGGACCGCCTCCACGGCTTCCCCGTCGAACTGGCCGCCCCGAGCTCCCTCTCGAAGCTGGTCCGCCGCCCGTTCGGGACCCAGCTCGGGGCGATGCGGCCGGGCCCGGGTCATGGCCTCATAGGCGTCGGCCACGCCCAGGATCCGGGCGGGCATGGGGATCGACGGGCCCGAGGCCTGGCGGTGGTAGCCGGAGCCGTCCAGCCGCTCGTGGTGCATCCCGGCGACCGGCGCCAGGTTCTCCAGGGCCGGGCATCCGGCCAGGATCCGCTCGCTCCGGTAGGCGTGGGTGCGGACCTGTTCCCAGTCGGAGCGCCCCAGCGGCCCCGGCCGGTCCCAGATGCTCGAGGGGATGGCCACGCGGCCCAGGTCGTGCACCAGGGCCGCCCGCCGGAGCCGCGTGGTGGCCTCTCCGTCCAGGCCCATCCGGGGGCCGGCCGCGGCGGCCAGCTCGGCCACGGTCGCCGCGTGGCCGTGCAGGTAGGGCGTCTTCAGGTCCACGGCGTCGCCGAACGCGCGCAGCACCTCGTCCAGCTGGTCGCCGGGCACGGTCCGCCACGGCTTCGGCTCGGCCTCGAGCGTCGCCTCCACCGGATCGGTGGCCGCCATCTCCTGGAGGAGCTTCGGACCGGTCCGGCGGAACCGCACGGCCAGCCCCGGGTCGAGGGTCCCGCCGGCCCGGCGACGGACCGCCTCGACGGCGGCTTCCGGCTCACCCAGGCGGTCGAACATCACGGCCACCGTCGCCACCTGGGTCACCCGGCTGGCCACGGCGACCTCGTCTCCCGCCATCCCACGGGGACGGCCCTTCCCGTTCCACCACGCGAAGATGTGGAGCAGGGCCGCCTGCACGCTCTCCGGAAGGCCCAGCCGCCGGGCCATCATGGAGGCGACCTCGCAGTTCGCGGCGGTGTACCCGTCGGTGAGCTGCTTCTGCCGTACCACGGCCGTCGCCACGCCCCTCACACCCTCGGCGCGGGCAACGCCGGGCAGGTAGGTTCGCACGACGTCGACGGGGCTCGTGAAGTCCGTGAGCGCGGAGACCCGCTTCAGGGCAAGCTCGTCACGGAACAGCGCCGAGACCTCGTGCGAGTACGCGGTGCAGCCGACGTGCTGGAGCAGCGCCGTGTAGTACACGTCGGCCACCCCGGCGTCCTCGATCCCGAGGTCCATCGCCAGCCTGGTGGCCAGCACGCAGGCCCGGGTCACGTCCCCCAGGGGAAGCCCCATCCCCAGATCGCTCACCGACGACAGGCCGACCAGCAGCTCCGCCAGCCGCAGCTCCATCACCCGCGCATGCTCGCAGAGCCCCTGCCGAAGAGCCAAGGGCTCCCCCGCGCACGGCCCACCCCTTCTCGTCCTCAAAGTGGAACGGTGCGAGTGAAAAAGCTGCCCCTTGATTTGGCCGAACCACGGTGAAAGAGTCGGCCGGGGGTTGGACACGAGGGGGGCCTCATGGAACGTGCACGGCGGCATCCCATCCGCATTATCCGGGGGAGATCGGTCGGCGCTCTCCCCGCACCGCCGTCCTCATCGCGATGGCGTCGGTGTTGATCGCGATGATGCCCGGCGCAGGCATATCCGCAAGGGGCGGGGTCGACGCTCGCCGATTGAGCCCAACGGAGCCGAGCCCGCTCTCGCCGGGGGTCCTCGCCATCATGGCGTTCCGGGCGGGCACGCTCGTGCCCACCTCGAGCGTCCAGGCGCCACGCAGCCTGAGCGCCCTCAAGGTCAAGAACGAGCAGATCTCCCCTGCCATCGACCTGCCCGTCGACACGCCGGGCATCGTCGACGACGGCGCCCGCACCGAGACCGGGGTCAACCGGGTCGCCTCGCCGGCCTTCGACCTGAGCTGCCTGACCGTCCAGCGGTTCTACTTCTCCGACGACCGCGGGACGACGTGGAAGCGGCAATGCCTGGAGCCGGTGGACGGCCTGCTCGGCTACGGCGGGGCGACCGTCGCCTACGGCGTGGACCCCTCCACGGTGGACGCCTACATCTTCGGCATCGACGCCGACTCCTCCGGGCTGAACGGGGAGATCGTGTACGAGAAGACCACCGACAACGGGACCACGTGGGGCGCGCCGGCTGTGGCCGTGCCCGCCACGTACCCGGGCGGCTTCACCGACGAGCCCAGGGCCGAGGTGGACCACAACCCGGGGAGCCCGTTCCAGGGGGCGATCTACCTGTCGATCACCCAGTTCGACTCGACGCTCACCAAGTCCCGGATCTCGCTGTCGCGCTCCACCGACGGAGGAGCGACGTGGACCACGTCGTTCCCCAGTGCCGAGCAGACCGCACCCGACGTCGCCCAGTTCAGCGACCTCGCAGTGGGACCGGACGGCACCGTCTACGTGAGCTGGATGCAATGCACGGCCGGCGGCCCCACGGACGACTGCGGGGGCCAGGCGGAGACCATGATGGTCGCGAGGTCCACCGACGGCGGCACCAGCTGGGGTCCGCCGATCACCACGATGGTTGATTCGGCACCCCCGGACACGAATGGGATCGACTTCTACGGGACGCTGCCCGGCACGAACGAGCCGCTCACCAACATCCCGGCGATCGACGTCGAGACCGGCGGATCCTCCCCCGGCTTCGTGTGTCACGATGCCACCAACTTCACGGAGGACCCCCATCTCGCCGTCATGGTCACGTGCTCATCCGACGGCGGCATCACGTGGAGTTCACCGGTCTCGGTCGTCCCGAGCGGGCGCACGGATGACCAGTTCCTCCCGTGGCTCTCGGTGAGTCCCACTGGGGTGATCGCCACCACCTGGCTGGATCGCAAGATGCAGGAAGAGATACGCAAGGTGCGGGGGTACATCGCCTTCTCCAGCGACGGCGGCGCCACGTGGACACGCCCCAAGCCCATCGCCACGGCGTTTTCCGGCTCCTCGCTGAATCGAGTGGGTGCCGCGTAGAGGGCTGAGGCACAATGACCGTCCTTCCCCGTCGATAAGGGGAGGACCGTCGTGAACAACCTCGAACTCTTCAAAGCCGCCCTCGGGCTGCAG
>JALYLZ010000071.1 GCA_030774015.1 Actinomycetota bacterium
CGGAGACCACGCCGGGGTGGTTCAGCCTGGCCGCGGCCTGGGCCTCCCTCCGGAACCGGGCCACGAAGGCCTCGTCCCGGGCGTACTGGGGCCCCAGGACCTTGATGGCCACGGTGCGCCCGAGCACGGTGTCGGTGCCCCGGTACACCTGGGCCATGCCGCCCTCCCCGAGGAGGTCCTCCAACTGATAGCGGTCGGACAGGAGCGTGCCAGCAAGGCTTCCGGTCATCATCTATGGGGATGCATACCCACGTTGGGCCAAGTCATTGCCGGCTCCCGAAACCCCACCGCGGCCAACGAGTTCAGCGCCCCGCGACGCCGCCCAGCATCTGCCGGAGGACCGTCCGCAGGATCCCGCCGTTCCGGTAGTACTCGATCTCCGTGCGCCCGTCGATCCGGACCACACACCGGAACGCCACCCTGGAACCGTCCTCCCGTTGGGCCACGACCTCGACCTCCTGTCTCGGTTCCAGGCCGCCGGACAGCTCCCGGACGTCGAAGGACTCCCGCCCGGTTAGGCCGAGGGTCTCGGCGTTCTCCCCCGCCCGGTACTGAAGCGGCAGGATGCCCATGCCCACCAGGTTGCTGCGGTGGATGCGCTCGAAGCTCTCCGCGATCGCCGCGCGAACCCCTAGCAGCGACGGGCCCTTGGCGGCCCAGTCGCGCGAGCTGCCGGAGCCGTACTCCTTCCCCGCCAGCACGATCAGGGGCACGCCCTCGGACCGGTACCGCTCGGCGGCGTCGTACACCGTCATCACGTCTCCGGAGGGGAAATGCGTGGTCCACGGCCCTTCCGTCTCCGGAGCGACCTGGTTGCGCAGCCGGACGTTGGCGAAGGTCCCCCGCACCATCACCTCGTGGTTCCCGCGCCGTGAGCCGTAGCTGTTGAACTCCGGCGGGGCCACCCCGTGCTCCTGGAGCCACCGCCCGGCCGGCGAGTCGGCCTTGATCGACCCCGCCGGGGAGATGTGGTCGGTGGTGATGGAATCGCCCAGCTTCTCCAGCACCCTGGCCCCGACGACGTCCTGGGGCTCGCCCACGGGCTCGTCGAGCCCGTCGAAGAACGGAGGCTCCCGCACGTACGTCGACGAGGGGTCCCACTCGTACATGGGCCCGCTGGGCGAGGAGAGGGCCGCCCAGTGCTCGTCGCCCTGGAAGATCCGGCCGTACTGGTCCTCGAACTGCTCCGGGCCGATGGCGGAAGCGGTGGCCTCGAGGACCTCCTCCGCCGTGGGCCACAGGTCGCGCATGTACACCGGCTGGCCCTCGGGGGTGTTTCCCAGCGGGTCGGAGGCCAGGTCGACCGTGACCGAGCCGGCCAGGGCGTAGGCCACCACCAGCGGCGGCGACGCCAGGTAGCTCGCCCGGACCTGCGGATGGATCCGGCCCTCGAAGTTCCGGTTCCCGGACAGCACGGCGGCCACGACCAGCTCTCGATCGTCGACCTCCCGGGCGATGTCTTCCGGCAGCGGCCCGGAGTTCCCGATGCAGGTGGTGCACCCGTACCCCACCAGCTCGAACCCCAGCTTGTCGAGGTAGGGCTGGAGGCCCGAGCGGTCCAGGTAGTCGGTGACCACACGGGAGCCCGGCGCCAGGCTGGTCTTCACCCATGGCTTCACCTGGAGGCCCGCCTCGACGGCCCGCTTCGCCATCAGCCCCGCGGCCACCATCACCGATGGGTTCGACGTGTTCGTGCAGCTGGTGATGGCCGCGATGACCACCGAGCCGTGGTCCAGACGGTCGCCGGACGGCTCCTCCGACCCGACGGCCTCCCCGAACACGCCGGTGAACGACTCCCACACCCGGGGCAGCGACACCCGGTCCTGGGGACGCTTGGGGCCGGCCACGCTGGGCTCGACCTTCGACAGGTCCAGCTCGAGCACCTCCGAGAACCGTGGGTCCGGGTCGTCGTCCGTTCGGAACAGGCCCTGCTCCTTGGTGTACCGCTCGACCAGGTCCACCACGTCGCCGCGGCCGGTCCGCTCGAGGTACCAGATGGTCTGGTGGTCCACCGGGAACAGCGCCGCCGTGGCACCGTACTCCGGGCACATGTTCGACATCGTGGCCCGGTCCTCCACGGTCAGGGTGGACAAGCCCGCCCCGAAGAACTCCACGAACTTCCCCACGACGCCGTGGGTCCGGAGCATCTCGGTCAGGGTCAGCACCAGGTCGGTCGCGGTGGTTCCCGCGGGCAGCGCGCCGGTCATCCGAACCCCCACCACCACGGGTTGGGGCATGAACAGGGACTGGCCCAGCATGCATCCCTCCGCCTCGATGCCGCCCACGCCCCACCCCAGCACGCCAAGGCCGTTGATCATCGTGGTGTGGGAATCGGTCCCCACCAGGGTGTCCGGGAAGGCCAGGCCGTCCTGCACCCGCACCACCCGCCCGAGGTGCTCCAGGTTCACCTGGTGGCAGATGCCCATGCCCGGCGGCACCACCCGGAAGCCGGCGAAGGCCTGCTCGGCCCACCGCAGGAACGCGTAGCGCTCCTGGTTCCGGCGGTACTCCCATTCCACGTTGGCCCCGAAGGCGTCGGAGCGGCCGAACACGTCGACCTGCACGGAGTGGTCGATCACGAGGTCCACGGGGACCAGCGGGTTCACCCGGCCGGCGTCGCCTCCGGCGCGGGCCATGGCCGAGCGCATGGCGGCCAGGTCGACCACCGCGGGGACGCCGGTGAAGTCCTGCATCAGGATCCGCGCCGGCATGAAGGCGACGTCGGCGTGGGACGACTCCGGCCACCGGGCCAGGGCCAGCACGTCGTCCCGGCTCACGCCGGGGCTCCCCTCCCGGCGAAGCAGGTTCTCTGCCAAGACCTTGACGGTGTGCGGCAGGCGGGCCAGGTCGACCCCGGCCTCGGCGGCCAGGGGGTCCAGGCGGAAGAGCTGAAGCGGGCCGTTCGCGGTGTCGAGCCGGGCTTTGGGTCGGTCGTGTGCGCTCATGCGGACAGTCTCCCACCGCGGCCGGACACGCGGAGGCTGAGCCCGATTTGACCAGAAGGTTCAGACTGGACATGGAGGTGATGCGTTCATGCGCAAGGGTCTGTTCCTGATGTTCGCGCTGGTCTCTGTGGTCGGTCTGATCGTGTGGATCAGGTCGAAGTCGAGCCCCGCGTAGCGACTCACCACTCGGATCTGCACAGCCGGCACCGGCCCTCGCGGCCGGTGCTCGCGTTTCATGCGCCTCTGGGATCGGCGCTGGGACGACGGCCACGGGAGGCCTTCTACCCATGCCGGAGGTCCGCCGTCGGGCTGACTGGCTCCTCCCGGGGCCTAAGCTGCACCAAGTGAACGTCGAGTACCCGGCCCACCGGGAGGCTGACGTCGCGCTGCGCGACGGGTCCACGGTCCACGTCCGGCCGGCTCGGGGCGAGGACCACGACGCCATGCTCGAGTTCCTGCGGGAGCTGTCGCCCGACTCCCGGATGCTGCGCTTCTTCACCGGGTCGGCCAACCTGGAGTGGGCGGCCGAGCGGATGACGGAGGTCGACTATCGCGACCGGGTCAGCCTGGTCGCGACCGCCGGTGCCGGCGACCGCATCGTGGCGCACGCCACCTACATCAAGACCGCGCCGGAGCGGGCGGAGGTCGCGTTCGCAATCGCCGACGCGCTCCAGGGCCGCGGCCTGGGGACCATCCTGCTGGGCCAGCTCGCGGAGATGGCCGAGGAGAACGGGATCCGCGTCTTCGAGGCGCAGGTCCTGCCGAACAACCGGCGGATGATCGACGTGTTCCGCGAGAGCGGCTTCCCGGTGAGCATGCGCTCGGAGCCGGGCACCGTGATCGTGGAGTTCCCCGCGTCGCTCACCGAGGAGGCGCTGGAGCGCTTCGATCGGCGGGAGCAGACCGCGGCCGCCGCAGCGATGGAGCGCTTCTTCCGGCCCCGCTCCGTCGCCGTGATCGGGGCGTCCCGGAACCGGGGCGGCATCGCCGGCGAGGTCTTCCACAACCTGCTGGAGTACGGGTTCAACGGGCCCGTGTACCCGGTCAACCCGAAGGCCGGCGTGGTGCAGTCGGTCCCGGCCTACCCGTCGGTGATCGACGTGCCGGGGCCCGTCGACCTCGCCGTGGTGGTGGTCCCCGCTCCGGCCGTGGTCGAGGTGGCCAGGGAGTGCGCCGCGAAGGGAGTCGGGGCCCTGGTGGTGATCTCCTCGGGCTTCGCCGAGGTCGGCGAGGAGGGACGGGCCCTCCAGCGCGACCTGGTCGCGGTGTGCCGGTCCTCGGGGATGCGGCTGATCGGGCCGAACTGCATGGGGATCGTGAACACCGACCCGGACGTCCGCCTGAACGCGACGTTCGCTCCCGACGCTCCCATGCCTGGACGGGTCGGGTTCCTTTCCCAGAGCGGCGCCCTGGGCCTCGCCGTGATCGACCGGGCCAGCGCGCTCGGACTCGGCCTGTCTTCGTTCGTGTCCGTCGGGAACAAGGCCGACATCTCCGGCAACGACCTCATCAACTACTGGGAGGCCGACGAGGGGACCGATCTCGTCCTGCTGTACCTGGAGTCCTTCGGGAACCCGCGGAAGTTCTCCCGGATCACCCGGCGGGTGGGCAAGCGGAAGCCCATCGTGGCCGTGAAGAGCGGGCGGTCGCAGGCCGGGGCCCGGGCCACCACCTCGCACACCGGCGCGCTCATCGCGGCCTCGGACGTGACCGTCGACGCGCTGTTTCGCCAGGCCGGCGTGATCCGGACCGACTCGCTGGCGGAGATGTTCGACGTGGCCTCGCTGCTGGCCAACCAGCCTCCGGCCGCCGGGAGGCGGGTGGGGATCATCACGAACGCCGGAGGGCCGGGGATCCTGTGCGCGGACGCCTGCGAGGGCCACGGGCTGGAGGTCCCCCCGCTGCCGGAGGAGGTCCAGCGCGAGCTGGCCGGGTTCCTCCCCCCGGAAGCCGCGCTGTGGAACCCCGTGGACATGATCGCGTCCGCGACGGACGCGGACTACCGGCGGACCATCGAGGTCGTGGCGAACCGGGGCGGCGTGGACGCGCTCATCGTGATCTTCATCCCGCCCCTGGTGACGAGGGCCTCGGACGTCGGCGCCGCCGTGCGGGCGGCCGTGGTGGACCTGGGCGGGACCCTCCCCGTGCTGTCGGTGTTCATGTCGTCGGCGGGACCGCCGGCCGAGCTGGCCGGGGAGGGAGCTCGGATCCCGGCATTCGCGTTCCCGGAGGAGGCCGCGGCGGCGCTGGCCAGGGCGGTCGACTACGGAAGATGGAAGTCCGAACCCGAGGGGGCCGTCCCTGCGTTCCCCGAGGTCCTTCGGGAGGAAGCGGCCGCCGCCATCGCCACCGCCCTGGCCCGGGACCCGGGGTGGCTCCCGCCGGACGAGGTCGCCTCATTGCTGTCGTGCTACGGGCTGCCCCTCGCCGAGTGGCGCCTCGCCGACAGCGCGGCCGCAGCCGGGCGGGCGGCCCGGGAACTCGGCGGCCCGGTGGCCCTGAAGGCCGTCGCGCCGACGCTGGTGCACAAGACCGAGGCGCGAGGGGTGCGACTGTCGCTGAGGGGCCCCACCCGCGTCACCGCGGCCGCCCGCGAAATGGCCGAGGAGGTGGGAGCTGCCGGCCACCGCGTGGAGCGGTTCCTGGTCCAGCGGATGGTCGAGGGTGGCGTGGAGATGCTGGTGGGGATGGTCCACGACCCGGTGTTCGGGCCGGTGGTGGCGTGCGGCGCCGGCGGCGTGGCGGTGGAGCTGACAAGGGACGTGGCGGTGCGGATCACCCCGCTCACCGACCTCGACGCAGGGTCGATGGTCCGGTCGCTGGCCACGTTTCCTCTCCTGGACGGATACCGGGGAGCGCCGAAGGCCGACGTGGCGGCCCTCGAGGACATCCTGCTGCGGGTCTCCGCGCTGGTGGAGAACCACCCGGAGGTGGCGGAGATGGACTGCAACCCCGTCAAGGTCCTGACCGAGGGCGCGGTGATCGTGGACGCCCGGGTCCGCATCGAGGTCCCCGTGCCCCGGCCGCCGCTCGGGGCCCGCCGGACCTGAGCGGCGCCGGCCGCCGGGGCCGTCGTGCGTGGTGCTCGAGGCGGCCCTGCCAGGAACCGAACCGGCCGCGTGGCCGGCTCCGATCGCCGTCAGCGGCGAGCCGAGAGCTTCCTGGTCACCAGCACCGAGCACCCGGCGTGCCGGGCCACCCATTCGCTCACGCTTCCCAGGAGCACCCGGGACAGCCCGTGGAGACCACGTGACCCCAACGCGACGAGATCGACGCCCTCCGACCTGGCCGTTTCGGCGATGACCGGGGCCGGCCGGCCCAGGGCCATCTCCCGCGCCGGGTCCAGGCCCATCCGCTCGGCCACCTCGACGGCCGGGGACAGCGGCTCGAACCCGGAGGGCTCGCCCACCGCGGTCCACCCGACGCCGTAGCCCGAGATCACCGGGACCACGTGAAGGAGCCGGAAGGACGCCTCGGCCTGGGCGGCCAGCGCCGCGCCGGTCCGGACGGCCTCCATCGAGCAGTCGGACCCGTCCACGGCGCACAGCACCCGGCCCGGGAACGTCATGCCCAGGGACTCCTCGGGGGCTCGGGACACCAGCACGGAGGCATGTGCGTTCCGGACCACGTGGACGGCCACCCCACCCAGCAGGTGGGGCTTCTCGAACAAGCCGGCGTCGGCGCCTACGCAGACGAGGTCGGCCCACCGCTCCTGCGCGTGGTGAACGAGCATGATGGCGGGGTCACCGACCAGCACCCGGAGCGTGGCCTCCACGTCCTCCTTGTCGGCGATGCGGCCCGCCTCCTCCAGCGCGTGGTCGGCGTAGGCCGTCGGTGCGCTGGGGTCGCGGAACGGGCCGGGCGGACGTGACTGGTCGAAGACGTACACGACCTCGAGCTCCGCCCCCGTGAGCGACGCCAGCCGGGCGGCCTGGCGCACGGCTTCCTCCGCCCGGAGGGACCCGTCGGTTCCCGCGAGGATCCGTTCGAATGCGCTGCCCATCTCTGGTCGTCCACCTCGATCGTGAGCCTGGCGACCTCGCTCAGCGTTCATCACTGCCTCCCTTCTCCACTCCACGGTAGGGACGCGTACCGGAAAGGACAGGGGCCGAAGGGACCTCCCGGCGCGGGCCGTTGGCCCCCACCGAGCGGGAAGGTCCCGTCGGGGCCGGGACGATGGGCCTGGGGTGGCAGCGTCCGGACGCGGGACACTGTGGGCGAGACGGGATGGGAACCCGTCCCCGCAACGGCTCCCGGGCCATCGCGCCCTCCGCCGTCCGCCGTCCGCCGTCCGCCGTCCGGGATGATCCACCGGCCCGGGGCCCTCCCCGGATGACCGCCCGGCATCACCGC
>JALYLZ010000072.1 GCA_030774015.1 Actinomycetota bacterium
TTGGTACCGAGCACGCCGCCCTCCTCGCCTCGCTGATGGACCTTCGAACAGCCCAAAAGCGTAGGTGGATGGCGGCGTTGCTCACGTCAAGGCCGGTTGGGAACCCACGGATGCGTCACAAGAGCCCGTTTTCTTACCCCGGGGTGGTGGACTCTCGTGCATGCAGGTCACGCGTGCTGGAAGAGAGAGAGGAGCTCGCCATGATCGTTCCGGCTTCGGCAGCTGATTGGATCCAGGCGTCCGTGCTTGGAGGAGTGCTCGCTGGCGTCACCGTCCTGTTCGCTCGGGCCCTGGGACGCTCGATCGCTCAAGAGGTGAAGGGGCGGAACTCGATGACCCGGTAGCGGAAGCTTCCGCCCGGCGCCTGGTACGCGACCTCGTCGCCCACCGCCGCCCCCACCAGGGCCGAGCCGAGCGGGGAGGTCGTGGTGATGGTCCGGGCGCCCTTGGCCCGCTCCTCCGCCGAGTCGGCCAGCAGGTAGGTCTCGTCCTCGGGATCGTCCTCGTCCAGCGGACGCACCGTGACCAGCATCCCCGGTCCCACGGCGTCGGCGTCGACGGGGGCCTCGATGATCTCGGGGTCCCGGAGCATCCGCTCCAGGTTCCGGATCCGGGACTCCATGAGGGCCTGGTCGTTCTTGGCCGCGTCGTACTCGGCGTTCTCGCGGATGTCGCCGAACTCGCGGGCCACCTTCAGCCGCTCGGCGATGCGCGTCCGCCCGCCGGTCTTCAGCTCGTCCAGCTCGTCCCTCAACCGTCGATAGGCGTCCAGCGTCAGGTGGGCGGTGGGTTCGTGCCCTCGCTGGCGCTGGGGTCGAGAGGCTAGCTCCTCGGGGAGTTCCATCGGTTCCGAAAACTGTAGTGCGTCCCGGTGCCCGCGCCTACCCCGCCGGACCTCGCCTTGACGATGTGACGAGAGTCGTTCTAACGTCACATCTGATGGCGACGATCACCAGCGACCTCCAGCGCTCCACCCGGGACCGCATCCTCGACGCCGCGTTCGACGCCGTGCAGGCGTTCGGCCTGTCACGGATCACCGTGGAGGACGTGGCGAACCGGGCCCGGCTGTCCCGCCAGACCGTCTACCGATACTTCCCGTCCAAAGACCACGTGATCCTGTTCCTGGTGGCCCGGGAGGAGGAGAAGTTCATCGACGGCGTGCGGGGCGCCTTCGCCAGCCACGACGATCCCCAGGAGGCGTTCGCGCTCGCCGTCGAGTTCGTCCTCCGGTACATGCACGAGCATCCCCTCCTGGACCGGCTGCTGGCGACGGACGCCGAGACGCTGCTGCCGTACCTGACCACGCGGGGCCTGCCCCTGATCATCCACGCCCGCGAGACACTGGTGGAGCTGATGGGAGCTCGGCTGCCCGACGTGGACCAGGACGAGCTCCGGGGCGTCCTCGACGTGGTCTGCCGCGCGATGATCTCGTACATGCTGACGCCCTCCGAGCGGCCGGCCGACTCGGTTGCCCGGATGATGGCCCGAACTGCGGTCGCCCCCCTCACGCGGAGCTCGACGCAGACGTGAGCACGCGCCAGTACGTCCTGCCGGTCGACCAGACCAAGTGGAAGATCGGCGCCGAGCACACCACCACGTTCACCTTCGACTACGACGACGGCCGGGACCGGCTGCTCTCGCTGTACGAGAAGGGCAAGGAGAAGCAGTGGAACACCAACACGCGGATCGACTGGTCCATCGACGTCGACCCCGAGTCTCCCGACAACTATCCCGAGTACTACATCCCGATCTACGGCTCGCAGATCTGGGACCGCATGACCGAGCCGGAACGCCGGCGGTACCGCCAGCTGGCGGCCGCGTGGACGAACTCGCAGTTCCTGCACGGTGAGCAGGGCGCGCTCGTGTGCACGGCCAAGATCGTGCAGACCGTCCCCGACGTGGACTGCAAGTTCTACGCGGCCACCCAGGTCATGGACGAGGCCCGGCACATGGAGACGTACTCCCGGTACCTTCGGGAGAAGATCGAGATGGCCTTCCCCATCAACGACTACCTGAAGACGCTGCTGACCGACGTGGTCTCCGACGACCGGTGGGACATGACCTGCCTCGGGATGCAGATCATGATCGAGGGGCTGGCCCTCGCCGCGTTCGCCCTGATCCGCGACTTCTCCCAGGAACCGCTGGCCAAGGCCATCAACACCTACGTCATGCAGGACGAGGCGCGCCACGTCGCGTTCGGGCGCCTGTCGCTCCGCGAGTACTACCCGCAGCTCACCCAGGCCGAGCGGGACGAGCGCGAGGAGTTCGTGGTGTACGCCTCGTACCTCATGCGGGACCGGTTCATGGGCCGTGAGATCTACGAGGCTGCCGGGCTCCCCGTGGAGGAGTGCATGGAGTACGTCCGGAACTCGGACATGCTGGGCGAGTTCCGCAAGATGCTCTTCTCGCGCATCGTGCCGACGGTGAAGGACCTCGGGCTGTTCGGTCCGAAGGTGCAGGCCGCGTTCCAGGACATGGGCGTCATCGCGTTCGCCGA
Organism: Actinomycetota bacterium; assembly: GCA_030774015.1. Lineage (NCBI taxonomy): Bacteria > Bacillati > Actinomycetota > Actinomycetota bacterium. The sequence goes on from JALYLZ010000072.1 coordinate 2,498, forward strand.
CCTCAACCCGGACGACCTGGCCACCGCGGACGAGCAGCTGGCCGAGGACCTGGACCGGCGCCGGGCCACGGCCGGGCCCGACGGGAACGGTGACGGTGGCCCGCTGGCGGACATCGACCCCGCCCGCGCGGCGGAGGTCGAGCGCACCATCCGCGCCGGCGCCGAGTAGCCGGGTCGCCGGCGGTCGCGTGGACGTCTACCGCACGCCGGACGAGCGGTTCGAGGGCCTGACCGGGTACCCCTTCGAGCCGCACTACGTCGAGCAGGACGGCCTGCGCGTGCACTACGTGGACGAGGGCTCCGGCCAGCCGGTGCTGCTGCTGCACGGGGAGCCCACCTGGTCGTTCCTGTACCGGAAGATGGTCCCGGTCCTGGCGGCCTCGGCCCGCGCGATCGCGCCCGACTACGTCGGGTTCGGACGGTCGGACAAGCCGGTGGAACGCGACTGGTACACCTACGACGCCCACTACGCGGCGATGGAGCGGCTGGTCCAGGACCTCGCACTGGAGGGCGTGACCGTCGTGGTGCAGGACTGGGGCGGGCCCATCGGTCTCCGGCTGGCCGCCGAGCACCCCGAGCGCGTGGCCCGCATCGTGGTCATGAACACCGGCATCTTCTCCGGAAGGCCGCCGTCGGACGCGTGGCTCCAGTTCCGCGACTTCATGCGGCGGGTGGGAACGGACATCCGGCCCGGGCAGCTCGTGCGGATCACCTGCCCGCAGCCGATCGACGACGACGTGGTGGCCGGCTACGACGCCCCGTTCCCGGTCCCGGAGTCGAAGACCGGCGTGCTGATGTTCCCGGAGCTCGTGCCGACCTCGCCGGACCATCCCTCCGCGGCGAAGACGCTGGAGGTCCGGGAGGCCATGAAGCGCTGGCAGAAGCCGGCGCTAGTGCTGTTCGGCGACTCGGATCCCGTGTTCAGCCCGCGAGTGGCCGAGCGATTCTCGGAGCTCATCCCGGGCGCGGGCCCGGCGGAGATCGTGGCGGGCGCCGGCCACTTCCTCCAGGAGGACAGGGGCGAGGAGATCGCCGAGCGGATCGCGAGGTTCCTGGCCGAGTCCTGACGCCCCGCCTAGCTGTCCCGGAGCGCCAGCTTGTAGCCCACCAGCAGCAGGGTGTTCGATAGGAACAGCCACGCCGCCAGCAGCACCAGCACGGCGATGCCGCTGGTGGCGTAGTGCTCCTGGAAGTTCGCTCCCATGTTCAGGACCACCGCGAACGCGAGCGCCGACACGATGATCCTGACCGGGCCGGGAAGCCGTTCCTCGATCCGGTCCGCCCACCGGGTGCCCGGTTTCGTGCCAGCCACGGCAGCTATATCCCCGCGGCGGCCCGTCCTACGCGCCGGGGCCATGGTCGCTATCGCTCGGGCCGTCCCTCGCCGTATCCTTCGCCCAAGCCATGCGTGAGCCTGATCTCGCACACCGTCTGGCCGTCGCCAGGAAGGACGTCCCGGCCGACGCCGTGCTGAAGGGAGGCCGCGTCCTCTCCGTGTTCACCCGCGAGCTGCTGGACGCCGACGTGGCGATCGCCGGCGAGCACGTGGCCGGCATCGGCTCCTACGAGGGCCAGCGAGCCCACGACGTCACCGGGCTGGTCCTGGTCCCCGGGTTCATCGACGGGCACATGCACATCGAGTCCACCAAGCTCACGCCCGGCGAGTTCGCCCGGGCGGTGCTGCCGCACGGGACGACCACCGTGGTGGCCGACCCGCACGAGATCGGCAACGTCCTCGGCGTGGAGGGCATCCGCATGCTCCTGCGGATGGCCGAGGCCACGCCGCTCGACGTCTACGCGATGGCCTCTTCGTGCGTGCCGGCGTCCCCGCTGGAGACGGGCGGGCACCGCCTGGGGCCCAAGGACATCGCCGAGCTCATCGCCACCGAGCCGCGCGTCCTCGGCCTGGCCGAGCTGATGAACTTCCCGGCGGTGGTGGCGGGCGATCCGGAGACCCTGGCCAAGATCCAGGCCGCCGGGGACCGCCACGTCGACGGGCATGCGCCCGGACTGACCGGGCCGGAGCTGAACGCGTACCTGGCCGCCGGCGTGCGGAGCGACCACGAGTGCACGACGTACCAGGAGGCGCTGGAGAAACGGCGCCTGGGGACCTGGGTGATGATCCGGGAAGGGTCGGCCGCCCGGAACCTGGAGGCGTTGCTGCCGATGGTCCTCGAGTTCGGGCCCGAGAACTGCATGCTGGTCACCGACGACCGGGAACCGCACGACCTCCTGGCCGAGGGCCACCTGAACAACGCGCTGCGCAAGGCCGTCAGCCTGGGTTGCCCGCCGGAGCAGGCCGTGGTGATGGCGACCCTGCATCCCGCGCGGTACCACCGGTTGCACGAGCACGGCGCGGTCGCACCCGGCTACGTGGCCGACGTCGTGGCGCTCCCCGACCTGGAGTCGTTCCGTCCGGCCGCCGTGTGGAAGCGGGGCGCCCTGGCTTTCGACGGGGAGGCCGTGTCCGGCTTCGACGACGTGCCGGTCCCCGAGTGGATGCTCCACACCATGCACCTGCGGACCGTGGAGCCGGCCGATTTCCGCATCCCCGCCACCGGACGCCCGATCCGGGTGATCGAGATGAAGGAGGGCTCCCTCGTCACCGGCGCGTCCATAGAGCCCCCCCGGATGCACGAGGGCCTCGCGGTGGCCGACCCCGAGCGTGACCTGGCCAAGATCGCGGTGGTGGAGCGGCACCGGGGCAGCGGGCGAACCGGCATCGGGTTCGTCCGAGGGTTCGGCATCACCGAGGGCGCGCTCGGATCCACCGTGGCCCACGACGCCCACAACGTGATGCTGGTCGGCACCAGCGACGAGGACATGGCGATCGCCGCGGAGCGGCTGCGCGAATGCGGCGGCGGCCAGGTCGTGGTCCAGGACGGCCGGGTGCTGGCCGACCTGCCCCTACCCATGGCGGGCCTGGTGTCCCTCGAGCCCCGGGGCGTGGTGGCCGAGCGGTCGCTCGCTCTGGAGCGGGCCGCGGCCACCTGCGGGGTCCGCCTCCGAGCTCCGTTCATGGCCCTGTCGTTCCTCGCGCTGTCGGTGATCCCGGAGCTGAAGGTGACCGACCTCGGCCTGGTCGACGGCGTCGAGTTCGCCCTGGTCCCGCTGGAGGCTTAAAGAAGCTCGGAGCCTCCGGAGCGCCGGGCGCTACGTC
>JALYLZ010000073.1 GCA_030774015.1 Actinomycetota bacterium
CCCTTCTGGTATTCGGTGTGAAGCTGGCCACGGTCCCCACCGGCAGGAAGGGTGTGCCGCGCACCGGTGAGGACCGTGGCCAAGCCGTTCGGCGGGCCCTCAGCCCTCGGTTCCCAGGCGTCCGGTGAACCCGGCGTCCTTGGCGGCCCCTTCCCAGCCCGACGCCGGCCCCTGGATCGGAGTGCTGAACCCAAGCCGTCCCGTGAATCCGGTGGCGAAGCCGAGCCGGCCGGTGAACCCGGCAGCCTCCGCATCCGCTTGCCACCCGTCGCTCCCGATCACCTGCAGCGGGGCTTCGAACCCCAGCCGTCCGGTGAACCCGGCCGAGTTGGCCTCGGCCGCCCATCCGGGAGCGGTGATCGCTGCCTGCTGCCCTGCGGTCGTCGACGGGGCGGTCCACCGGCCCACCAGCACCCCCATCACGACTGCCGCGGCAAGCATCACCGACAGCACCACCATCCCGAGCGGGGACAGCGGGACCCCCCTCCTCGGTAGCGTCTGCACCTGTGCGTTGACGGCCATGGCGCCCTCCTTTCGTCGCGGCTTGTACGCCTTCCGTCGATGGCCACGCTAGGCGCCGAGGCCCCCGGAGGAACCACGGGAATCCGTGGACTCGGGCGTGGGCCGACCCCAGAACAGCGACCTGGGGGAGGGAACCGATCGGCCCGTCGGGCGGTAGATGAGGTGGACGGTCGGTGGTTTCCGAGCAGGAGGGCAGGTCCATGCGGGCGAGATGGGTGGTGCTGGTCGCGGGGATGGCCGTGGCGGTGGCGGCCTGCACACCGGGCACGCAGGGCGGGCCGGCAGCGCCGCGTCCGGATGCGCGCGACGGGGCCACTCCCGCGGTATCGCCCGTTGCGGAACCCAGGGAGCTGCTGGTGCTGGGCTCGCCGCTCGGGGCCGCCGTGCTGGACGCGCGGACCGGATCCGAGCTGTTCGCCGGCGTGGGCGTCCCCGCGCTGGGGGACTGGTCCATGCTGGCCACGGCCACCGCGACCACCACCGGTGACGCCACGGTGGTCCGGGTGACTCGGGACGTTTCCGGGGAGTCGGTGGGCACGGCCCGAGTGGCCGGCCAGTTGGCCGTGCGGACGGTGTCGCCCGACGGTTCCCGGGTTGCCCTGATGGCGCCGCTCCCGCCGGGAGCCAACCCGTGGATCCCGGAGGATCGCGCCTCCACCACCATCGTGGTGACGAACCCGTCGGGCTATTTCCACACAAAGCGGTTCCATCTGAAGGGAAACTTCGAGCCCGAGGCGTTCTCCGCGGACAACACGGGGCTGTTCCTGATCAAGTACGTGCCGGCCATCGATCCGGTGGCCTACCGGGTCACCCGTCTCGACCTGGACGAGGGTGAGGTGTACCCGGTGTTCGGCCGGCTGAAGTCACCGGTGGAGACCATGTCGGGCACCCGCCTGATGCAGCTGCCCGCGCCCAACGGCGCCCGGCTGTACACGCTGTACACGAGCCAGCCTGCCGAGTACGCGCGCGAGTACGACCCCATGCAGGCCAAGGCGGGAACGCCGGTCGCGTTCGTCCACACGCTCAGCCTCGACGACGGATGGGCGGAGTGCGTCGGGCTTCCCCGGGCTCTGGGGGACGGGAACCCGGTTCACGAGGCCCTGGCCCTGTCGCCCGACGGGCGGTCCCTCTACGTGGTGGACACCCAGCGAGGTGTCGTGGCGGTGATGGACACGAGGCGGATGAAGGTGGTTCGCGACGCGAAGGCCGACTTCTCGGCGCTGGGAGGCGGCCAGGTCCACGCCGCGGTGGGCTCGGATGGGCGCACGCTGGTCGTGGCGGCCGGGAATCGCGTGGAGGTGCTCCGCACGCGGACCATGCGGCCCGAGCACGAATGGACGGCCTCCGGGCCGGTCACGGCCCTCGGGTTCGGAAGCGAGGGCCGCAACCTGTACGTGGCCATGCCTGGCGCCGTGGAGGAGCTCGACCTGTCCACAGGCCGCTCGGTGCGGATCCTCCGGACGCCCGGTTCCCAGGCCTACCTGTACGTCGGCTCACTGACGTCGTAGCGTCGCGGTTCCGTCCCGCTGCACAGGCTCGCGTGGCCTCAGAGGTTCGGTCGCGCCCGCCCCCGATTCCGGGGAAGATGGCCGCGATATGAGCGACCGCACGGATCGCCGGGCCCGGCTGCGGGATGCGATCGGAAGGGTGGGGGTGTGGAGCTTCGCCTTCGACCGCCTCCGGACGGCCGAGGAACGCGAGGCCGCTCGGCGCATCGAGGCGCTCGGCTACCCCGTCCTGTGGATCCCCGAGAGCGTGGGCAGCAAGGACGTGATGGCCCATGCCTCGCTGCTCCTGTCGGCCACGGAGCGCCTGGTGGTGGCCACCGGAATCGCCAACATCTGGGCCCGGGACCCGATGGCCATGGCCAACGGGGCTCGCCTGCTGGACGATGCTTTTCCAGGCCGGTTCGTGCTGGGAATCGGGGTCAGCCACGGGCCCTCGGTCGAGCGGAGAGGGGTCCACCGCTACGAGCGCCCCTACCGCCGGATGCGCGAGTACCTCGGCGCAATGGACGAGGCCCGCTATTCGGTGGTGGACGCCCCCGAGCCGCCGCCCCGCTTGCTGGCGGCCCTGGGCCCCCGGATGCTCCGGCTGGCGGCGGAACGGGCTGAGGGGGCCCACCCCTACTTCGTCCCGGTCGAGCACACGGCCGGAGCGCGAGCGGCGCTCGGTCCGGAGCCCGTGCTGGCGGTCGAGCTGGCCGTGGTCTTGGAGCCGGACGCGGATCCGGCCCGGCGGATCGCGCGGGCGTACATGGAGGGCTACCTGAAGCTCGATAACTATGCGAACAACCTCCGGCGGCTCGGATGGAGCGACCAGGACTTGCAGGGGGGCGGCAGCGACGGGCTGGTCGACGCCATCGTGGCGTGGGGCGACGTGGAGGCCGTGTACGGGCGGGTTCGGGAGCACCTCGACGCGGGCGCCGATCACGTCTGCGTGCAAGCGCTGGCCGAGGACCCCGCGGACGTGGCGCTGCGGCAACTCGGGGAGTTGGCCCCAGCTCTGCTCGAAGCGTGACGTGACCGTCGAGATCGATCTATCCGGCCGCACCGCCCTGCGGACGGGAGCCGCAAACGGCATCGGGCGGGCCACCGCCGAGCTGCTCGCCGAGGCCGGCGCGAGGGTGGTGGTGGGGACCTCGACGTCGAGGCCGCCACCGCCGTGGCACAGGAGATCGAGGAGGCTGGCGGAAGGGCGGCGGTCGGAGTGCGGCTCGACGTGCGGGAGCCCGACAGCGCGGCCGCGGCGGTGGAAGCGTCCGGCCCCATGCACGTGCTGGTCAACAACGCCGCCGTGTGGACGGTGAGACCCGGGCGACCGCTGCCGCGTAGCCGACCGGTCCGCGGGCCGAGCGGAAGCCGTTCCTCGGCGCGGCCCTTCCGGCGTTAAGGGAACTGAGTCCGGTCCGCCGTGCCACCTGCGTTCGCGCTCGAAAAGGGCACGAACACCAGGACATGGAAGAGCGCGACATGCCCATCGCCACGCCGGACGAGACGGTGGCGGAGCTCATCCGCCAGTCGAAGCGCCGCGGCTTCGTGCCCATCCGCCGAGACTTCGTACAGGCCGGCTCCCAGGGTCGGCCGGTTCCTGGGCCCGCCGCTGCTCTTCTCCGCCGCCACGATGAGGGGGCCCTCGATCTGTTCCTATTGCATCGAGCGCTGGCAACAGCGCATCCGTACGACGTGGTCCGCGACGCCCGAATATTCGCGAGGGCCCTCGGCCTGGCGACCGCGCGCGACAGCGGGGCAGCGGCGGTCTCCCAGAGGTGGTCACGCCTGGCGAACACTCACCGGCTTGTGGCCAAGGCTCGGGCGGGCCGACTACTGAAGGTCACCTCCCTCCGGGAGGACGGCTCAGGCGCTGACTACCAGCCTCCCGGGAGAAAGGGCGACCCGCGCGAGATCTACCTGCGGCTCCCGGTCGAGTACTGGACAGACGGATGGCACCGGAAGCTCTCTCACGCGGCGAAGGCGATGCTCCTCATCGCCGCTTCCCTCCCGGCCGACTTCGTCCTGCCGATCGAACGTGTGAAGCCCTGGTACGGGGTCTCGGCCGACAGCGCGGGCCGAGGGATCGCGGAACTCCGGCGCTGCGGGCTCTTGGTCACCCGCCGGGAGCGGAAGGTCGCGCCAGCCGCGCCGCTCGGATTCGCGGTGGTGGAGCGGCACACGCTCCAGCCGCCGTTCGTCCACCTCCGTCGGAGCAAGCGGCTCCGGCTGGCGGGCGCCGCGTGAACCGCCGCGCCGACGACCGGCTACCCCTGCGCTGGCTGGCCATCATCCTCGGAACCGTCGTCTGGGTGGCGATCGTTGGCCGACAGGTCGGAGTCGTCGTGGCAGCGTCGACGGCTCCCCTTGTCTTGGCCGCGCTGCACGCTGTCACGGGCCGGTAGCAGTCGCGCCCCGGCTACCGCTGGTCCGGCGTGAGACCTCTACGGCAGGTACTCGTCGAGCACCAGTCGAACGTTCATCACGCGGTGCGTCGGGACGATGAGGACACGGGTCTGGCTCAAGTCCAGATACCGGTTTTCGTGCGGCGGATGGCCTACCAGCACGTAGCGTCCCGGTGGGAGCGCGAGCGAGAAATGGCCCTGTCGATCGACCAGGGCGGTCGCCACGACCGACGTCTCCGTGGCATCGCAACATGGCACGTTGAGGTGATCACGAACTTCTGTGGCGTCGAATGGCCCAAGCACGTCCACGATCCCGGATATCGGAACCGGCGTGGAGAAGCAGCTGCCGCATCCGCCCTTCGAGACATGGAACACCATGACCCCGTGGATGTTGGGTGACGGCGCCGCCGCGGAGCACGCGCCGACGCCGACGACGTTGACCAGCAGGACGATTGAGCGCATCCAGCGCGTCGACATGGCGGCCTCCGATGCAATCCTCCGCGTCAACGTACGCCCGATCACGCAGAGAGGGAGATTCAGCCGGCTACCAGGTGACGGTGGGCATGCCGGGGTCGGCGCGGTCGAAGGTGCCACTGCCGAGCCGGGCCACCGCGGAGAGATCGAGCTTCTGGATGTAGTCGGTGGAGAACACGCCGGCGAACTCCGGTTGGTCGAGGCGCGACTGCTCGACCAGGCTCCCAGGGACGTAGGGGCCCACGTTGTTGCCGTACCGGTAGCTCGACAGGAAGGCGGCGATGTCGTCGACCGTGACGCCGCCGTCCCATAGGGCCTTCCGGCTCAGGTAGACCTCGGACGGGCGGACGTCCTCCACCAGGTGCCACACCGACCGGCCGAACGCGTGGTTGATGTCGTCGGCCAGCTGGATCGGATCCAGGCGAACTCCGCCCGCGACGTCCACCAGCGGGCACTGCCCGTGGTCGGCGGTCACGAACAGGACGAACTCGCCCGGCGCGAACCGCTTCTCCAACGTCGCCACCAGCCGGCCCAGCTCCCGGTCCACGGCCTGGAGCGCGATCTTCTCCTGGATCGAGAGCATGTTGTACACGTGCCCCGTGTAGTCGGGCATCTTGAAGTTGATGTACAGCAGGTCGGTCGCATCGTGCGTGCCGACCCCCTCGTTGTCCATGGCCGCGGCGATCACGTCGCCCATGTACCGGATGATGGGCGGCGAGCAGCACACCTTCCGCCCGGCCGCCTTGTCCAGCTCGGCGCCGCGCTCGGGGCCGAAGTAGGTCCGCAGATACGACGACAGCTGGTCCCGCGAGGGAGAGCCGTCCGGGAGCCGGTACAGGTGCTCGTTCTGGGACCGCCAGTCCTTCGTGTGGTCCTCGTCGTAGTACAGCGCGACCGGCAGCTTGCCGAGCGGGCGCTTGCCCCCGTGCCCGATCATCCCGAGGTGCCAGATCTGGTAGCCGATCTCGCCGATCCAGGCCTTCCGGCCGGTGTGCTCGCTCCAGGCGTCGGCCAGGGTCGGAAGCAGCAGGAAGGTGGGGTCGGCCTGGCCCGGGTCGCCCCACGCCTTCACGATGTGGCCGTTCCGCCGGACGCTGTGGCCGGAGATCCCGTGCCCGTTCGGGAACGCGCCCGTGCCGATGGTGGCGTGGGCGCACGCCGTCACCGACGGGAACGAGCCCATGATGGCGTTGCGGTACACCATCCCCTTGCCCATGAGGGCCCGGAGGTTCGGCCATGCGGTTGGCCAGTGCGAGAGCACGTTCCACCCGCCGCCGTCGATGACGAAGGTGACGATGGCCTTGGGTGGTTTCGTCGGACCGGGCAGGCCGGGAAGCGGCGAGCCGTCCCGAGCCGGAAAGTCGAACCCCATGAGCTGGGCCGAGGACGGCGCCAGGTCGGCCAGCGTGACCCGCTCGGTCCGGTCGTCCTTGCTCACCAGCCCGGGCGCGTAGGCCACGATCGGGATGCGTTCCGTGTATCCCCAGGACAGGGCGTGACTGCTCCGGGGGTCCTTCGGCTCCAGCTTCAGCGACTCGAACGAGTAGTTCGCGGTGTTGAACGGGGCCAGCACGAGCTGGAGCTCTCCCGAGCGCCCGGCGAAGTGCCCCCGCCGGACGAGCTCCATGCTCTCCGCGCCCACCCGGCGGGCCATCTGGGCGATCGCCGGCCCCGGGTCGGGACGCGCCAGCCGCTCGGCCACCCGCCCGATGCCGCTGCCGGCGGCGACCACGCCGAGCCCGGCGGCCCCCACGCCCACCAGAAAGCTCCGGCGGGACAGGTCCGTCTCGCGTGACGTGGTCCGCCGCCACGCCATCCAGGCCAGCGCCCCCAGCACGGCGATCCCGATCCCCAGGGCCATGACCACACTGCCGGCGAAGGCGATGCCGAAGGAGAGGCCGAACAGCGCGGCGACCGCGATGAGCACCAGCGCGAGCGGGGAGGGAGTTCGAAGGCGCACTGCGCCGTCCATTGTCTCAGCCGGATGCGAGAACTGCCGTCGATATGGTCTGGAGGGGTTCAGGCGCGCTTGCGGGGTGGGTCGAAGAACGGCAGCGCAGTCACGATGGCGGCGGCGCGGCCACGGCGGGCCTCGACGGTCCACTCGATCTCCAGGCGTGTTCCGGGCTCGGCCCGCTCGGCCTCGATCTGCGCCAGCGCGATGTTCTTCTTCAGGATGGGGCTCCACGTGCCGCTGGTGGCCCGCCCCACCTGCCGACTTCCCGAGAACACCGGCACGTGGGTGCGCCATGCGGCTCCCTCGAACACCGGGAACAGCCCCTGGTCCTGGTAGAGGCGCTCCACCCCGGTCCAGTCGATCTCCAGTCCGACCAGCCGCCGGGGCGCCCCGCCGGCGTCTCGTTCCTGTTCCAGCGCAAGCCGGCCCACGAACGGCGCCGGCTTCTCGAAGTCCACCAGCCGCCCCAGGCCGATCTCGAAGGGTGAATAGGCCTGCTCCGGGATCACGGCGTGGCGAGAGCTCGTGTAGTCGACCTCCAGGAGGATCAGGCCCGCCTCCAGGCGGACCAGGTCCAGGGCGTTCAATCCCGCCGGCCGGAGGCCGAACGCACCGCCCACCTCCATGAGGTGGTCCCAAGCCCGGACCGCGTCCTGGGCCTCGATCCACAGCTCGTAGCCGAGGTCGCCCGTGTACCCCGTTCGGGTCACGTACAGCTCGACGCCGCCCAGCGTGGCAGGCCGTCCTCGGAAGTACCGCAGATCGGCGAAGCTCTCTCCCGCGGCGGCCTCCAGCACCGCTCGCGACAGCGGCCCCTGGAGCGCCACGGCGGCGGTCGTCTCGGTGACCTCCTGGACGTCGGCGTCCAGGCCCGTCGCGTTCAGGCGGATCCACCGCAGGGTGGGGTCGGCCGCCGTCCACCGGTAGGTGGTCTCGCTCAGACGAGTGATGGTGCCGTCGTCCACGACCTTCCCGTCCTCGTCGCACCAGCACGTGTAGTAGACCTGCCCCACGGCGAGCTTCAAGGCGTTCCGGACGACGACCCGGTCGATCAGCTGCCCGGCGTCGGGGCCGGTGACCATGTACTTGTACAGCGGCGACACGTCGATGAGGGCCGCGGCCACCCGGATCGCGTTGTACTCGATGTCGAGGTGGTCGGCGTAGGAGATGGCCGACCAGTAGCCGGCCCACTCCCGCCACTGCATCTTGCGGTTGAGCGGCCCCGTCCGTTCGTGGAACGCGGTCCCGGTGCTCACGGTGCGGGATTCTCTCAGGTCGTCAGGGGTGGATGCCGAACGAGGCCAGCTTCGCGGTGGCGTCGGGGATGACGGCGTCGAGGGCGTCGAGGAGATCGCCTGGGACGGCGACCTGGTACGCCCGTTGCGCGACGTAGGTTCGAAGTGCACAGTCGATCAGGTCCGGCGAGCCCAGCGAGGCCAGCGCCTGGACGCCGCGGAAGTAGACGCCGAGCTCGTACGCGCGCGAGTGGTGGTCCCAGAAGGCCATGGGGGAGCCGACATGGTTCTCGGCGACTCCGTGGATGGGCTGCTGCTGGATGAACGGAAGGTAGCCGTCGATCTGCGCGGCCGCCCACGTCGCGAGGGCCTCGTCCAGCCACGGGTCGAGGGCCTGATCGTTCCCGACCAGCGAGTAGAACCACTGGTGGGCCATCTCGTGGGTGGTCACCCGGTCGATCCCCCGGGCGCCCTCGAAGACCAGGTTCGGGTACTCGATCCCGCTGCGCTCCAGCACGTTCACCAGCACGAGCGAGAAGGACTTCCACGGGTAGGGGCCGTAGTGGTTGGCGAGGCTGCCGAGGGTCTCGTCGATGCGCTCGAGCAGCTGGGCGGGCGGCGGCGCGGCCACCGTGCGCTCGATGCCAACCGTCACCGTGATCGGGTCGGGGGCGTACAGCACGTTCGTGGCGGTCTTGAAGCTGCCGACGGCGATGGCGAAGTCGCGCACGGCCGTCGCGGTCCAGTGGCTGGGGCCATCCCGTTCACCGGTCGCGAGGATCTCGATTCCGTGCGGCAACTCCAGTCCCTTCGGGAGGCGGATGGTCACGTCGAAGTCGGCGGTCGGATCGGTCGACGCCTCCGCAAGCGTCGTGGTGGGGGGGTCGAGCGCCCATCCCTGTCCGTCCACCCAGGGGAGGACGGGGAAGAACGAGCCGAGCAGCACGGTCGAGCCGTCGTGGCTGAGGCGGTCCAGGACGGCCCCGGGAAGCTTCAGGGTGAATGCCATGGAGACGGTGATGCTCTGGCCTCCCGCCAGCGGGGCCGGCGGGGTCACCTCGAGCGTGGTCGGGTCGGTGAGGCGGGACGCCAGCGGAGTGTCACCTGACTGCACGCGGCCGACGGCAAGGTGGGCTCCTTCCGCGGCCTGCGGTGGCGCGTTCGGCCACAGGCGAAACACCAGGCGGCCGGTGGGGAGGTCGGGCGTGAACGTGACGGACTCCTTGCCAATGACGTGGCCCCGCGCGAGGTCCAGCCTGACCCCGAGCGTGTACCGGGGCCGCCCCTGGGCCGGGTTCGCGTACGGGGGCGCCGCCTGGCAGGAGGCCGGGTGCGGCCCTCCGGAGGTGGACCCGGAGGCGACCGGGCTGGGGGAGACGGACGGACGATGGCCGGGCGGAGGCGGCCCCTGCCCGCCGGTGCATGCTGCCAGGAGAACGGCCGCGAGCAGGACCCCCGTTCCCCGTCTCACGTCCCAACGTACGGGCACGCGACGGCGGGGGGATTGCCCGGGAGCCTCCGGTAGAGTGCGCGTCACCATGCCGGAACGCTACGACGCCGTGGTCATCGGGGGCGGCCACAACGGGCTGACGGCCGCCGCGTACCTGGCCCGGGCGGGCCTTCGCACCCTGGTGCTGGAGCGCCGCCACGTCCTGGGCGGCGCCGCCGTGACCGAGGAGGTCTTCCCGGGGTTTCGGTTCAGCGTGGCCTCCTACGTGGTCAGCTTGCTGCGCCCGGAGATCGTCCGGGAGCTGGAGCTGCCGAAGCACGGCCTGGAGATCCTGCCGCTGGACGGCACGTTCACCCCGCTGAAGGACGACTACCTGTGGCGGGTGAACGACCACGGCCGGACCATGCGGGAGATCCGGCGATGGTCGCGGATGGACGCCGACGCCTACGACGAATACGGGCATCTCATGGTGGAGATGGCCCGGTTCGTGAAGCCGATCCTGTCCACCGTGCCACCCGACCCGGGGGGTCTGAATCCGCGGGAATGGTTGCCGGTGCTGGGGCTGGCCCGCCGGTTCGCCCAGCTGCCGGAGCGCCATCAGGCCACGTTCGTCCAGCTGATGACGATGAGCGCGGCGGAGTTCCTGGGGCAGTGGTTCGAGACCGACCCGCTGGTGGCCACGATGTCCGCGTCCGGCATCATCGGAACCTTCCAGGGGATCCGCTCGCCCGGCACCGCCTACGTCCTGCTGCACCACTACATGGGCGAGATCGACGGCGCGTTCCGTGCGTGGGGCATTCCCAAGGGAGGAACCGGCGGGATCAGCGAGTCCATCGCCTCCGCGGCACGCGCCGCCGGCGCCGACATCCGCTGCGGCGCAGGGGTTTCGAGGATCCTGACCAGAGGGGATCGGGCCACCGGTGTCGTGCTGGAGTCGGGAGAGGAGATCGCGGCCCGGGCCGTCCTGTCGAGCGTCGACGTCCGCCGGACCATGCTGGACCTGATGGAACCGGGGACCCTGGACCCCAGCTTCGAGGCCGACGTCCGCCGGTTCCGGTTCCGGGGATCGTCGGGGAAGGTGAACCTGGCCCTGGATGGACTGCCCTCGTTCACCTGCCTGCCCGGTCCAGGCGAGCACCTCCGGGGGGCCGTCAGCTTCTCCCCCTCCGTGGACTACATGGAACGGGCCTTCGACGACGCCAAGTACGGGCGGTTCTCGCGGCGCCCGTACATCGACATGGTCATCCCCACGCTGGTGGACCCGTCCATGGCCCCGCCCGGCAAGCACGTCATGAGCTGCTTCGTCCAGTACGCGCCGTACCGGCTGGCCGACGGCGCCGAGTGGGACGACGCGCGGCGGGACGCCTTCGGCGATGCCGTGGTCGACACCATCGCGGAGCGAGCCCCGAACATCCGCGACCTCATCCTGCACCGCCAGGTGCTCACGCCGCTCGACATCGAGCGCGACTTCGGGCTCACCGAGGGAAACATCTTCCAGGGGGAGCTGTCGCTGGAGCAGCTCTTCTGGGGGCGGCCCGTGCCGGGGTGGGGGCGGTTCCGGACGCCGGTGCGGGACCTGTGGCTGGGCGGCTCGGCCGTGCACCCCGGCGGCGGCATCATGGGCGCGCCCGGCCGGAGCGCGGCGCTGGAGCTGCTCCGGGCAACCCGGTCCGGGGCGGCCTGATCCGTGGTGGCCTCCGGGGACTCCCGCGGCTTCGACGTGGTCGTGGTGGGGGCCGGCCACAACGGGCTGGTGTGCGCGGCGTACCTGGCCCGAGCGGGGCTGCGGACACTGGTGCTGGAACGCCGGGAGGAAGCCGGCGGTGCGGCGGCGCTGGCCGGGACGGTGGGACGGCTCCGGCGGTCGGTGATCCGGGACCTCGGGCTGGAGTCCCTCGGCCTGGAGCTGCTGCGCCCGGAGGTCCGCGTGTTTGCCCCCCAGCCGGATGGGGGCGCGGTGACGCTGTGGGCGGACCCGGCCAGGACGGCCGACGAGCTCAGCGCACGCTCCCGCCAGGACGGACCCGCCTACCCGGGGTTCGACCGGAAGATCGGGGCCCTGGCCAGCTTCCTGGCCCACCTGGCGGTGGCCACGCCGCCGAACCTGTCCGGCCCGTCCCTGGCGGACGCCTTCACCGGCCTGCGTCTGGGGCGGGCCCTCCGGGGCTTCGGGAACCCGCGGGCCATCCGCGAGCTGGCCCGGGTCCTCCCGATGTCGGTGGCCGACCTGGTGGAGGAGGAACTGGACGACGACGCGCTCCGGGCCGCGGTGGCCTCCCGGGGGGTCCGGTTCACGGCTATGGGACCCCGGTCGGCGGGCACGGCCGCCGTCCTCCTCATGGACTCGGCCGGGAGCGGCGGGGGAGCGGCGGGGGAATCGACGTTCGTCCGGGGCGGGCCGCCCGCGCTGGCCCGGTCGCTGGTGGACGCCGCGCGGTCCTTCGGCGCGGAGGTCCGGTGCGGCGCGGAGGTCGCCGCGATCCGAACGGAGGGCGGCCGGGTGGGGGGCGTCGCGCTGGCCTCGGGCCAGGAGATCGACGCGCCGGTGGTCGTCTCGGGCCTCGACCCCAAGCGGACCCTCCTCGGCCTGGTCGACCCCGTGGAGCTGGGACCGACCCTGGTCTGGCGGGCCGGGAACATCCGGGCCCCCGGGGCGGTGGCGCACGTGGACCTGGAGCTGGACCGGCTTCCCCGGTTCCCGGCGGCCCGAGGCGACGATCGGCGCCTGGCCGGACGGATCGTCCTTGCGCCGGGCCTGGACCACCTGGAACGGGCCCACGACGCCGTGAAGTACGGGCGAATGGCCGAGGAGCCCTTCCTCGAGGCCACCATCCCCACGCTGACCGACCCGGCGCTCGAGCCCGAAGGCCGGCACCGCATGCGGGTCCTGGTGCAGGGTGCGCCGTATCACCTCCGAGCGGGCACGTGGTCGGGTGGCGGAGAGTCCCTGGGGGACCTGGTCCTGGCCGTGCTGGAGGGGTACGCCCCCGGTATCGGCTCCAGCGTCACGGCACGCCGGGTGGCGACGCCCGCCGACCTGGAACGGGAGTTCGGCCTCACCGAAGGGCACCCGCTCCACGCCGAGCCCGGGCTCGACCAGTTCTTCGCGTGGCGGCCGCTGCTGGGGCACGCCCGGTACCGGCTGGCCGTCCCCGGCCTGTACCTGTGCGGCTCCGGGGCGCATCCGGGCGGCGGCGTCACCGGGGGGCCCGGCGCCAACGCCGCTCGCGAGGTCCTGGCCGACCGGCGGCGAAGGAAGGCTCCGGGCCGGAGCCGCGCCACCCGCCCCGCGTAAGAACCCCGTATGAAAGAGGGCCGTCGAGGCTCACTCCGCGCCTTCGGCCGCCGATGATCGATGGGTGGAATACGGCATCGGCGTTCGAGGCTCGAGAGCAGCCGGTGGACCCGGGCCCGCCGGCGCCGCGCCCGACGCCGACGCCGACGCCGACGAGACACGGTCGAACGTCGCCGCGTACCGGCCCCGCGACTTCGAGCTGTTCCGGGCGGAGTCGGTCATCTTCGGACGGTTCCTGCGACCGGGGATGCTCGTCCTCGACCTGGGGACGGGGAACGGAAGGGTGGCCAGCCGTCTGGCCCTCCGGGGCATCGGGATCCTGGCCTGCGACCTCAACCTGGACGCGCTGGCCGAGTTCCAGGCCGCGCGGGCGTCCGCCGGCAACGGTGAGCGCGTCGAGATCTTCGGAGGCGACGCTCGGGCCCTGCCGCTTCGCGACGGGTCCGTGGACGCCGTCGTCTTCGCCTACAACGGGCTGGACATGATCGGATCCATGTCCGGGCGGGTCGACGCGCTGGCCGAGATCCACCGGGTCCTTCGGCCGGGCGGCGTCTTCGTGGCTTCCTCGCACAACCCGATCGGCACGATCCTGTCCCCCCGGGCCACGCGGTCGCGTCAGCTGTGGCGGTTCCGGCTGCGCCACCTGCGCACCGGCGCGGTGCTGCACCCGATGTTCGACGACGTCGATGGGGCCCGGATCCACCAGGCCAGCCCGGGAACGTTCATCCGCCAGGTCCGCCGAGTCACGGGCCTGGAGCCGGTCGGGGTGTGGTCCACGCGGTCCGGCCTTCGGGGACGGGCGGCGGCGACGCTCTTCTCGGCCTGGCCCACCTACGTGTTCCGCAAGCCCGCGGCGGGCTGACGTCTCACGATTCCAGCCATCCGAAGTGCGCCAGGCGCGCCTGTTCCTTGACCTCCGGAGACAGGAAGCTTGCCTCGAGGGCGTTTCCGGTCACCGCCGCCAGATCGGCCTGATCGAAGCCGAGCACGTCCCGGGCCACCTCGAGCTCGTGGGTGAGGTCGATCCCGAACAGTCCCGGATCGTCGGTGTTCAGCGTGACCCGGACCCCTTCGTGGAGCAGCCGCCGGGCCGGATGCTCGGCCAGGCTGGGGACCGCCGCGGTCCGCTCGTTCGAGGTCGGGCACATCTCCAGGACCACGCCCCGGTCCCGGGCCAGCGCGACCACCTCGGGGTCCTCCGCCACCGAACAGCCGTGCCCCAGCCGGGCCACCCCCAGGACCTCGATGGCTTCCCGCGAATACGAGGGCGGCCCGGCCTCACCGTAGTGCGCCGTCAGCGGCATGCCGGCGTCCCGAAGGGGCGCCAGGACCTCGACGAACAGCTGCGGCGGCCAGGCCATCTCGTCGTCGGCCAGGTCGAAGCCCACCAGCCGTTCCCGGTGCCGGAGCGCGAACTCCACGGTCCGGCGGGCCGAGTCCATCCCGTAGGCCCGGCTGACGATGGCGATGAACCCCACCGCCACGTCGTTCGCGGCTCGGGCCCGCGCCGTCCCCGCCAGGATGGCCCCGAACGCCGCGTCCCAGTCCAGCCCCGCCGTGCGGCACAGGAAGTCCGGCGAGAACCGCAGCTCGGCCAGGCGGACGTTGTCGGCCGCCAGGTCCTCCACCGCCTCGAACGCGATCCGCTCGACCGCCTCGAGGGTCCGGAACGCCTCCTGGGCCACCCGGAAGTACCGCAGCACCTCCTCCAGCGACGCCATCGGAGCCAGGACCTGGGCCAGCGGGGCGAGGTCCTCGGGCGTCCCCGCCGCGAGCGGCGCCCCGGCCTCCCGGGCCAGCTCGAGGATGGTGGAGAGCCGGACCGCCCCCTCCAGGTGGCGGTGCAGGTCGATCTTGGGCAGGCCGCGAAGGTCCACGAGCGGCCATTCAAGCGCATCGGAGCGGCGGATTCGCGGCGCCCCGCGCCCAGCCCGTAGCATCGGAGGAGATGCCGAACCTGCTCGAGGGAAAGCGCCTGCTGGTCACCGGCGTGCTCACGCCCCAGAGCATCGCGTTCGCCGCGGCGGAGGTGGCTCAGCGGGAGGGGGCGGAGGTCCTGCTGACCTCGTTCGGGAAGGCCATGGGGCTGACCGAGAAGAGCGCGCGGCGCCTGCCCACGCCGGTGGACGTCCTGGAGATGGACGCGAACGACGAGGTCCACATCCAGGCGGTGGCCGGCGAGATGGAGCGGCGATGGGGCCGGCTGGACGGGTTCCTGCACGCCATCGCGTTCGCCCCGCAGGACGCCCTGGGCGGGAACTTCCTCTCGGCACCGTGGGAGAGCGCCCAGGTGGCCTTCCGGACCAGCGCGTTCTCGCTGAAGGCGCTGGCCCAGGGGTTCCTGCCGCTGATGACGGACGGCGGGGCCATCGTGAGCATGGACTTCGACGCCACGGTGGCGTGGCCCATCTACGACTGGATGGGCGTGAGCAAGGCCGCCCTGGAGGCCATCACCCGGTACCTGGCCCGGGACCTCGGTCCGAGAGGGATCCGGGTGAACTGCGTGTCGGCGGGGCCGCTTCGGACCATGGCGGCCAAGAGCATCCCCGGGTTCGGCCGGCTGGCCAGTACGTGGGGCCGCCGGGCGCCGCTTCCGTGGGATCCGTCGGACCCCACGCCGGTGGCCCGGGCCGTCGCGTTCCTGCTGTCGGACTGGTCCGCCGGCATCACCGGCGAGATCCTGCACGTGGACGGGGGGTACCACGCCATGGGGTCGGACCTGGTGGACGAGGACCCGGTGGACGCGGGTTCTGTGGACGAGGCGGACGAGCCGGAGGAGCCGGAGGAACCGCGCCCCTAGCCGGCGATCGCGGTCTCGCGATCGATCTCGAACCAGACCTTGGTGGCCTCGTCCAGCTCGACCCCCCACCGGGTGGCCACCTGCCCCACCAGGTACAGCCCCCATCCGGAGTCCTGGTAGATGTTCGGCGACTCCTGGCCCGGCTCGAACCCGGGGCCGGGGTCCGTCACTTCCACCCGGACCCGGTCGGGGAGGATGTCCGCTCGCAGCCGGATGGTGGCCTCCGGCCCCAGGCCGGCGTGCCGGACGCTGTTGGTCACCAGCTCGCTGACCAGCAGGCGAATGTCCTCGACCAGCGGCTGGGGCAGCTCCCGGGACAGTCCCCTGAGGGCGTCGCGAGCCTCGGCGGGTGAATCGGTCGTCGAGCGAAGGTGGACCTCAATGCCCGGCATCGTCGCCCTCCCCGAGCAGGGCGGGCTCCTCGACGAAGTCGAGGCGGTTGTCGAGGAGCGCGATTCGAAACACCCGGTGGACCGCCTGCGGTCCCGGGATGACCACGAGCCGCCGGCCGTCCCGGCGGGCCCGGGCGTCCGCGGCCAGCACCGTTCGGAGCCCCGTCGAGTCGATGAAGCTCAGGTCCCGCAGGTCGAGCACCACGGTGGCCGGATTGTCGCGTTCGACCTCGGACAGTCGCTTCTCGACGTCGGCGGCGGCACCCAGATCGAACTCGCCCTTCAGCCGCACCCAGGCGTCGCCGTTCCTCGTGGAGACGTCGACCTCCGTGCCGCTCACGGTTCCACCCGCACGGCGAGAATCGCCATGTCGTCGCGGAGGGTTCCGCGGATGCGGCGGGACAGCTCCCGACGCGCGTGCTCCACGATCCCGGCGGCGTCCAGCCCCTCGGCGCCGGCCAGCAGCTCCGCGAGGTCGGGTTCCCCGGCCGCCCCGATGACGGCGGAGGGCGCAACGTCGGTGATCCCGTCCGTGTACAGGATCAGCGCGTCGCCGGGGCCGAGGTCGACGCTGCGGTCCGTCAGCGTGGGATCCTCGAACAGCCCCAGCAGCGTGCCGGGTACACCCACGGTCTCCACCGTGCCGTCACGCCGCAGCAGGGCGGGAAGCGGGTGCCCACCGCAGCATACGGTGAGGCGAGCGGCCTTTCCGTTCGGACGCAGGCGCACGTAGCACACCGTCAGGAATCGCCCGTCACCGGTCTGGTTGCGCACGGCCTCCGAGAGCATCGACAGGATGTGGCTGGGACGCCGTTCCCGCATGGCTGCGGCGCGCAGCGTGTGCCGGGCCAGCCCCATGACCGATGCGGCCAGCGGCCCCTTCCCGCACACGTCGCCGATCACCAGCCCCCAGCTGCCGTCACCGTTGTCGAACACATCGTAGAAGTCGCCTCCGACCTGGTTGCCGTCTCCCGCCGGCAGATACAGCGCGGCCAGGTCGATGCCGGGGACCTCGGGCAGCTCCGGCGGAAGGAGGCTCTGCTGGAGGGTCCGGGCGATGGTGTCCCGGTCCCGGTACAAACGGGCGTTCTCGATGGCCTGGGCGGCCCGGCGGGCCAGCTCCTCGGCCAGGGCGAGGTCGTCCCCGCCGTAGGCCCGGCCCGATTCCGACCACACCAGCGTGATCGCCCCCAGGGTACGCCCGCCCACCCTGAACGGCAGGATCATCAGCGACCGAAGCTGGAGGCTGCTGGCGATCTCGCGGACCTTGGGGTCCGGGACGGCGTCGATCATCTCGTCGGTGATGGTGGGGTACAGCTCGGGGCGGCCGGTCCGGATGACCGCGGGGACGCCGGTCGGAGCGTCCGGGTGAACCGGCTGCTGGCGGCGGAGGCGCTTGGCCAGCTTGACCTTGGCCGGGTCCACGTGGGCCACGACCAGCTGCTTGATGCCGCCACTCTCGTCGATCATGTCGATGGCGCACCAGTCGGCCAGCCGGGGTACGGCCAGGCGCGCCACCTTTGCGAGCGTCTTTTCGAAGTCCAGGGAGGACGACAGCACGCGGCTGGCATCGGCCATGAACGCCAGCTGGTCCCGGACACGCTCGGCTTCCGCCCGGGCCGCCTGCTGGGCCTCGTACAGGCGCGCCCGCTCCAGGGCCTGCGCGCCCTGCCGGGCCAGCGCGGACAGGAAGGCCCGGTCGTCCGCATCGAACGTGCGCGGATGGCCGAACGAGAAGGTGAGCCCGCCCACGGGGCGGCCCTCCACGATCATGGGGATGCACACCACGGCGTGGTCCGTTTCCTCGGGGCGGACGCCGAACACCGGATACCGCTTGGCCCGGTCCTCCAGGCTCTCCAGGTACACGGCCTCCGCCGACCGCACCGCCTCCGCCAGGGGATAGGGGGCGTCCGAGGGGAAGGTCCGCCACTGCTCCTCGAGCCCTTCCGGATACCCCACGGTGTGGACGATCTCCAGGGATCGGCCGTCTTCGGACAGCACGGCCATCAGCCCTGCCCGAGCTCCCAGGGCGATGAGGCCCCGACCCACCACCACCTGGGCCACCCGGGAGGGATCGAGCGCCTCCGACAACCCCGTGGCCACGGCATTGAGCAGCGCGGTGCGCGCGGCGGCCTGCTCCGCCAGGTGGCGAGCCCGCCGCTCGGCCTCGTACAGCCTTGCGTTGTCGACGGCCAGGCCGACCTGGCGGGCCAGCTCCTCGGCCACCGCCAGGTCCTCGGGGCCGTAGCGGCGCCCGGACTCCGCGGTCAGCAGGGAGATGGCCCCGAGCGTGTGCCCGCGGGCCGACAACGGCACGCAGATCCACGATCCGATGGCGATCCGCTCCGTCAGCAGCGCAAGGGCCTCGGGATCGTCGACGTCGGCCGCCAGCAGCTCGGCCGTCGCTTCCCGGTGAAACAGCGAGGTGCCCGTCCGCAGGACCAGGGGGACGCCGCCCTCCGCATCCGGGTTCACCTCGAAGTCCTGGGAGATGGTGTGCGCGATCTCGGATTTCGCCGGGTCGTCGTGCACCAGGGTGAGCCGCCGGACCGATCCGTCGTCGCGAACGACGTAGACGATGCACCAGTCGGCCAGCTGGGGAACCGCCAGCTCGGCGATCCGCGACAGCACGGTCTCGTTGTCCAGGCTGCTGGTGAGGACCTTCCCCGCCTCCGCCAGGAACCGCTCGCGCCGCTCCACCTTCTTGCGCGCCGACACGTTGCGGACGATGGTCGACGCGCCGATCAGCCTGCCGTCGGGGGACCGGATGGGGGAGACGGTCACCTCGACGTCGATGACCTCCCCGTTCTTCTTCTGCCGCCGGGTCTCGTGCAGGACCACCGCCTGGCCCCGGCGGATCTGGGCCATGATCTCCGGTACGTCGTTGGGGAACCCCTCGGGCACCAGGACCGAGACCGGCTTGCCCACGATCTCGTCGGGCGTGTACCCGTAGAGCCGCTGCGCCGCCGCGTTCCAGGACACGATGACGGCGTCCAGGTCCTTGCCGAAGATCGCATCGTTCGAGTTCTGGACGATCGAGGCCAGCATGGCCCGGTCCCGCTCCGCCTCCGCCCGCTCCGACAGGTCGCGGACGTACGCGATGAACAGCGGCGGGCCGGGCAGCTTGACCCGGTCCACCGTGAGCTCCACGGGGAACTCGGTGCCGTCGGCCCGGAGGGCGCTGAACTCGACCCGTGTCCCGAGGATGGAGCCCTTGCCGGTGGCCAGGTACGCCTTCAGGGCGGCCCGATGGCGCTTCCGGTACCGGGGCGGGATGAGGGTCTCCTCCACCAGGCGGCCCAGCGCTTCCTCCCGCCGCAGCCCGAACATCTCCTCGGCCGCCGGATTGAGGTCGGAGATCCTGCCCTCGTGGTCCATGGCCACGATGGCATCGATGGCCGACTCCAGCATGGCCCCCTTGCGGGCCTCGCTCTCCCGGAGCGCCTCCTCGGCCGCCTTCCGGTCGATGAACTGCCCGACCTGGATCCCGACGGCCGTCATCATCGCGAGCAGGTCCTCGTCCGGCTCCTTGATCTCCTGGCTGAAGAACTCGATGACCCCCGCCACCTCCGTCCCCCGGAGGACGGGAAAGCCGAACGCCGCACGCAGCCCGGCCTGGGCGGCGGCCTCGGCCCGAGGGAAGTTCCGGTCGCCGGTCACGTCGGGGATCCACGCGGCCCGCCTGAGCTGCCACACGCGTCCCGGCAGCCCCAGGCCCTGCTGGAAGACGGTGGATTCGGTCAGGCCCTTGAACCCGCCGATGTCCAGCTCGGGAGCGTGCCACAGGTCGACCAGCCGCAGGACGTCGCGGTCCCGGTCCAGCTCCCAGATGGCCCCGAACACCCATCCGAGCGCGTCACACATGGCCTCCAGGATTCCGCGGGCGGCGGCGGGCAGGGACTCCGCCTCCGCCAGGGCGGCGGTCACGGCGTACTGCGCCTTCACGCGCCGCTGGGCGTGCCATCGCTCGGTGACGTCGATGGCCACGCTGACCGCCCCCGCGACCCGACCGGCGTCGTCGGTCAGCGGCGAGAGCCGAGCCTCGATCACGATGCGGGCGCCGTCCCTGCGACGAGCCGGGAACTCGCCCTCCCAGGACTGTCCCGCGCGGAGCCTGACGAGGATCGCGATGGCCGGCTCGGAGGCCTGCTCCTCGACCAGGAGCGCCTGGATGGACCGGCCCAGCGCCGCGTCCCGCGAATAGCCGAACAGGGCCTCGGCCGCCCAGTTCCAGTACGTGATGGTCCCGGTCAGGTCGGTGACGACCACGGAAACGCTGGCCTGGTCGAGCAGATGCGCCTCGGGGGCCAGGCGAAGATCAAGGGAGCCAGGCGCGAGGTCGGTCATGAACGTCCGCTCACGATAGCGAAATCGTTACACACCGTCCCCATGTTGAGGGCGAGTATGCTCGCCATCGTGCGTGACGAGGTCCGCCTGACGACCTACAGCCACGGCGCCGGGTGAGCGTGCAAGCTCGGTCCTGGTGACCTGGCCCAGGTCCTGGGCCATCTGGGGACTCCGGCCATGCCGGAGGAGGTGCTGGTCTCCGCGGAGACCGGCGACGACGCGGCCGTGTACCGGCTTCCGGACGGCAGGGCGCTGGTGCAGACCGTCGACTTCTTCACGCCCATCGTCGACGACGCCTACGACTGGGGGCGCATCGCCGCGGCGAACGCGTTCAGCGACGTGTACGCGATGGGCGGCCTGCCCGTGCTGGCCCTCAACCTGGTCGGGTGGCCGGTGGACGTCCTGCCGCTCGAGCTGCTGGCCCGGGTCCTGGAGGGCGGGTCCGCCGTGTCCGCCCAGGCGGGGGTGGCCGTGGTCGGTGGGCACACCATCACCGATGCCGAGCCCAAGTACGGCATGGCGGTCACCGGGTTCGTGGACGCCGATCGCATCGTGCGCAACTCCACCGCGCCGCCCGGCGCCGGCCTGTACCTGACCAAGCCCCTGGGGACCGGCATCCTCAGCACGGCCATCAAGCAGCAGCGCGCCTCCGAGCTCCAGATCGCGCAGGCCGTCGAGCTCATGGTCCGCCTGAACGCGGAGGCCGCCGCCGCCATGGTGGAAGCGCGGGCCGAGGCGGCCACGGACGTCACGGGGTACGGCCTGCTCGGGCATCTCCGGACCATGCTCGCGGCGTCGGGGGTGGCCGCGACCGTGCACGCGGACGCGGTCCCGGTGCTCCCGGGGGTCCTGGAGCTGGCCGAGGACCGCGTGGTCCCCGGCGGCACCCACCGCAACCACGACTTCCTGGGGGAGTTCGTGACGTGGGGAGAGCTGGAGCTTCCCGAGCAGCTGGTGCTGGCAGACGCCCAGACCTCCGGAGGGCTCCTGATCGCGGCACGGGACGGCGACCGCCTCCAGGAGTCGCTGCTCCGCCGGGGCGTCTCGGCGCACCGGGTCGGTGAAACGGCCGAGGGCCTGCCCGGGCGGATCCGGGTGGAGGGCCGGGTGGGCCGGACCGGCTGAATCCGACCTCGTTGCTAGACTTCACGAGGTGATCCAGCTCGAGCGCAGCTTCCACGACGAGATCGTCCAGCAGGCCCTGGAGGAGTACCCGAACGAGGCCTGCGGGCTGATCGCGGCGAAGGAGGGGACCCCCGTCCGCGTCTACCGGATGCGAAACGCCGACGCGAGCCCGGCGACCTACCGGCTGGACCCGAAGGAGCAGCTGCGGGTGTTCGACGAGATCGAGGACGAGGGGCTGGAGCTCTACGCGATCTATCACTCGCACACGCATTCCGAGGCCTACCCGTCGGAGACCGACCGCCGCCAGGCGTTCTATCCGGAGAGCTACTACCTCGTCCTGTCACTGGCGGACCGGGACAACCCGGTGCTCCGCGGATTCCGGATCTCGGACGGCGAGGTCACCGAGGAGGAAGTGAGGATCGAATGAGCCCGACCCCTGGCCGAACGTTCACCGAGGAGGAAGTGGTCCGCTACGCGCGGCACATCATCCTGCCGCTCATCGGCGGGGAGGGACAGCGCAAGCTCCTGGAGGCCAAGATCCTGTGTGTGGGGGCGGGCGGCCTGGGGTCGCCCATCGCCATGTACCTGGCCGCGGCGGGCGTGGGAACCATCGGGATCGTCGACTTCGACCGGGTGGACCTCACCAACCTCCAGCGCCAGATCATCCACGGGACCGAGGACGTGGGCCGTCCCAAGGTGGAGTCGGCTGCCGACACCAT
This sequence comes from Actinomycetota bacterium, assembly GCA_030774015.1. Classification (NCBI taxonomy): domain Bacteria; kingdom Bacillati; phylum Actinomycetota; species Actinomycetota bacterium. Next base: position 22,212 of record JALYLZ010000073.1, read on the forward strand.
GCGCTCGCTCAACCCGGGAGTGGACGTGCGGCCGCACGACGCCATGCTCTCCTCGGCGAACGCGTTCGAGATCCTCGAGCCCTACGACATCGTCATCGACGGCTCCGACAACTTCCCGGTCCGGTACCTGGTGAACGACGCCACCCAGATGCTGGGGAAGTCGCTGGTGTACGGCTCGATCTACCAGTTCGAGGGGCAGGCCACGGTGTTCCTGCCGGGGCGGGACAGCCCGTGCTACCGGTGCCTGTTCCCGCAGCCGCCGCCCCCGGGCTCGGTGCCGAACTGCGCGGAGGCGGGCGTGTTCGGGGTGCTCCCGGGGATCGTGGGATGCATCCAGGCCACCGAGGCCATCAAGCTCATCACCGGCATCGGGACCCCGCTGGTGGGGCGCCTGCTCATCTTCGACGCCCTGGACATGGACTTCCAGACCGTGAAGATCCGATGGGACCCGGAGTGTCCGGTGTGCGGGAAGGAGCCCACGGTGACCGAGCTCATCGACTACGACCTGTTCTGCGGGCTCGCCCCGGGCGAGGCGCCGCCGGAGGCCGAGCACGGCGTGGCCACGGGGGTGGGAGCGTGAGCGTGCGGGTCAAGCTTCCGACCATCCTACGCAAGCACACCGGCGGCGAGGGGCTCGTCGAGGGCCAAGGTGCGACGCTCCGCGAGGTGCTCTCCGACCTGGAGTCGCGCTACCCGGGGCTGACCCGCTCGGTGCTGTCCGAGGACGGCGGCCTGCACCGCTTCGTCAACGTCTACGTGAACAACGAGGACGTCCGCTACCTCGGCTCCCTGGAGACCGAGGTGAACGAGGGCGACACCGTCAGCATCCTCCCCGCCGTCGCCGGAGGGTCAGAGAAGGAAATCGATGCCAGCCAGGCCTGGTTTTGGACCCCGGCGTGGCAAGCGGGCGAGGCCGAAGCTTCCGCGGACATCGAAGCCGATCGCCTGGAGCGGTTCGACTCCGATGACGAGTTCCTTGCATCTTTCGACGAGTAGCGCGCCCACCGATCAATTCCGTCGCGTGCCAATGGGGCGTGACTCAGCCGGATCGAGTGCTTGGAACCCTGAGGGAGTCATGCACGCCACGCCGGGTCCTGTTGTGCTGATCAGGGACGCTCGCCCGGAAGAGATGGAGGCCGTCGCCCGGCTGAGCGTGGATGCCTATCGCGAGTTCGCCAATGTCGTCGGAGCCGACGTGTGGGCCCGAATGGAGCGCAACCTGGCTCGCCTGGGTGGGGATTCCCCGGACGCGGTGACCATCGTGGCAGAGATCGACGGCGAGCTGGTTGGGACCGCCGAGTACCTGGGTCCCAGGGGTCGGCGCGTGGGCCTAGTGGAGGCGGTCCCGGAAGGTGAGGCGTACATCGGCCGGCTGGGCGTGGCTCCACACGCGAGAACCCGGCGCGTCGGCAAGGCGCTCACTGAGGAGTGCATCCGCCGTGCCCGGGCCGACGGCGCCCGAACCATCGGCCTGGCCACCCGCGACGTCATGGTCGCGGCCCGAGCCATGTACGAGTCTCTCGGCTTCCGCCACGTCCGAACCGTCGACCGCGGGGGCTCCACGTTCCTGACCTATGTGCTGGATCTCACCCGCTGAAGGGGGAGCTTCTGGTGCACTTGACGGCGATCAGACCCGTGTCGTCACGCCGCTCTTCGTTCCCAACCCTCCAAAGGACACTGTGGCCTGCCGCCGCGATGCCTCCGAAGACGAGCTCCTTCGGCCTCGGTGATGGAACCCAGGCGCCGTCGGGCCGCAGACGATCGAGCACGCCGACCGGAAAGGTCTCCGATCCTCCGGGGACTTGCTTCGTCACGTATCTGTAACCGGCGGCCCACGCGCGCCCACGCAGCGAGACCGCCAACGCGTAGAGGCTCCCGCGTGGGAGTCCGGTCACGGACGCCGCAGTCCAGGCCATCCCGTCCCAGTGCTCGATGATGGCTAGGCCGAACCCCTGCCTCGTCCCACCCACCGCCCACACGTCGTTCGCCGCCCGGGCAGCCACGTCGGTGAGGATCACGTCGCTGCCACCCCGAACCGGGCTCGGGACGACCGACCATGCGGAACCGTCCCAGTGCTCGACGAGCGTGGCACCGTGCGGCCTGGTGGCGAGGGTCTGGCCACCGACCGCCCAGACGTCGTCGGTAGAGATCACCGCGACGCCGTTGAGCTCACCCGGCCCGTCCACGGGCTGCGGGGTGTTCGTCCATGTGCTCCCGTCCCAGTGCTCGATCAGCGGAGATGCACTGAAACGGTTCGGGCCCGTCTGCGGAAACCACCGTCCTACCGCCCACACGTCGTCCGGGCTCGCCGCACCGAGCCCGACGAGGTCCACGATGGCTGGATCCGGGTCGGTGATCGGCGTCAGGGACCACTCGGCACCGTTCCAGTGGGCGGCGATCTCTTCGCCGCCCTCATCGCCGGCCGCCCACACATCGCTCGATGAGAGGGAGAGGATCGGGCCGAAGGTGGAGTCCTCGCCGAGAGCGGAATTCGGTGTCGGCACCACTTTCCACGAGGCACCGTCCCAGTGCATGGCCAGCGTGCGGAGGCCGACGTTCTTGATCACGTAGCCCGCGAGCCAGGCGTTCGTCGGGGACGTCGCCGACACTCGGCCGAGGTCCTGGCCTTCTCCGGGAAGTGAGACGTCCAGGCGGTCCCATTTCCCGTTGCAGGCAGGGCTGGTCGTCGCGACGGCTGACCCTGGAAGGAGTGCTGCAGCCGTCAGGGCGATCAACGAGGACAGTATTGCCAGGAGCAATCGGGTGGAGAGACGCGGGCGCGTTGCCACAGGCGAAGTGTAGAGGCCGACGGCGGCGTCGAGCATCCAGGCAAACGAGCGATCGGTCGGCCTCGTCATGGGTGGGGTCGGCGAGTGCTGGGATAATCGGGGCTCGTGCGCGCGAACGACATCCTGGACGCGATCGGCAACACCCCGCTCGTCGGCATCCCCCGGCTGAGCCCGAAACCGTCCGTGCGGCTGTGGGCGAAGCTGGAGGGAGCCAACCCGACCGGCTCGCTGAAGGACCGCATCGCCAAGAAGATGATCGAGGAGGCCGAGCACGACGGCTCCCTCACCCCGGGCCGCATCATCCTGGAGCCCACCTCCGGGAACACCGGGATCTCCCTGGCACTGGTGGCTCGCCGCAAGGGCTACCGGATCACCGTGGTCATCCCCGACAACGCCAGCGAGGAGCGCATCCGCCTGCTGGAGCTGTTCGGCGCGGAGATCGTGTTCTCCCCCGCCGAGAAGGGCACGAACGGCTCCATCGAGGTGGCCCGGGCGCTGGCGCGCGACGAGAAGTACTTCATGCCGTTCCAGTATGGGAACCCTTCCAACCCGCAGGCCCATTACGAGGGAACCGGCGAGGAGATCGTGCGCGACCTCCCCGAGGTGACGCACTTCGTGGCGGGGCTCGGCACGGGCGGCACGCTGATGGGTGTGGGCCGCCGGCTCCGCGAGCACAACCCCGACGTGAGGATCGTCGCCGCCGAGCCCGAGCTGGGAGAGCTCGTGTACGGTCTCCGCTCCCTCGACGAGGGGTTCGTCCCGCCCATCTTCGACGAGCGGATCCTGGACCGGAAGTTCCTGGTGGCCTCGCACGACGCGCTCCGGGCCACCCGCGAGCTCACCCAGCAGGAGGGGATCTTCGCGGGGATCTCCTCGGGCGCGGTGATCCACGTGGCCCGCCGGATCGCCCAGGACATCCCGGAAGGAGACATCGTGTGCCTGCTGGCCGACGGCGGGTGGAAGTACCTCTCCACCGAGGCCTGGGCGGCCGAGATCGACGTGGCCGAGAAGCGGGTGGAGGAGGCCCTGTGGTGGTGAGTTCGGTGACGCGCCGGTGAGCGATGCCCGCCCCATCGGCGTGTTCGACTCCGGCAGCGGCGGCCTGACCGTGGCGCGGGCCATCCTCGATTCCCACCCCGGGGAGTCGCTGCTGTACGTGGGCGACACCGCCCGGTTCCCGTATGGCCCCCGGTCCCTCGAGGAGATCCGGGGCTACGCCCTGGAGATCGCCGCGTACCTGGTGGGCCGGAACGTGAAGATGCTGGTGGTGGCCTGCAACTCGATCGAGGTGGCGGCCATCGAGGAGGTCACTCGGGCCGCCGGCCTTCCCGTGGTGGGGGTCATCGACCCTGGGGTCCGGGCCGCGGTCCGGGCCACGCACAACGGCCGGGTCGGCCTGATCGGGACCGAGGCCACCGTCCGCAGCGGCGCCTACGAGCGCGCGGTGGCCCGCACCGGGCAGGACATCCGGCTCGTCTCCCAGGCCTGTCCGGTCTTCGTGGAGTACGTGGAGCGCGGGGACACGGCCAGCGAGGAGCTGTTCGGGATCGCCCGCGACTACCTCGCGCCCCTCCAGGCGGCCGGCGTGGACACACTGATCCTCGGCTGCACGCACTACCCGTTGCTGGCCGGCCTGATCTCGTTCGTGATGGGGCCGGACGTGCGCCTGATCTCCTCGGCCGAGGAGACGGCGAAGGACGTGTTCGCCACCCTGCTCCGGGCGGGCCTTCTTTCCTCGGACGGCTCGTACCCCTCGCACGAGTTCGTATGCACCGGCGATCCCGTCCAGTTCCGGCGGATCGCGGAGGTCTTCCTGGGGCCGTCCATCCCGGAGGTCCGGGTCGCGGTGCCGGGCGGGTTCCAGGCCACGGCGGGGGTCGCCCCGTGGAGCTGACGGTCCTCGGCTCGTCGGCGGCGTGGCCCGACGCGGGGCTTGCCGCCAGCGGGTACCTGCTGCGGGAGGACGGCTTCAACGCGGTCCTCGACCTCGGCACGGGCGTGTTGTCGAACCTCCAGCTGCACATCCCGCACCAGCAGTTGGGCGCCGTGATCATCACGCACTCCCACATCGACCACTGCATCGACCTGCATCCGCTGTTCATGGCCAGGCTGTTCCATCCCGAACCGCTCCCGCCCCTGCCACTGTTCGCGCCGCCCGGGGTGTTCGAACGGGTGGCCGGGCTGGAGGACGCCGAGGGGGTCGCTGAGATGCGGAAGCTGTTCGACGTCCACGAGGTGGAACCGGGCGCCGGCTTCGAGGCTGGGCCACTTCGGGTGTCCACCCGGCTGCTTCCCCATTGGGTCCCGAACGCCGGGCTGCGGATCCAGGCGGACGGCCGGGTGCTCGTGTACACCGGCGACACGGGGCCCAGCGAGGAGATCGAAGCCCTGGCCCGGGACGCCGACGCGGCGGTGATCGAGGCCAGCTGGCGGCCGGAGCAGGCGGAGGGCCGACCTCCGTTCCACCTGACGGCCCGCCAGGCCGCCGAGCACGCCGCCCGGGCCGGCGCCGGCCGTCTGGTGCTGTCGCACTTCTGGCCGGGAGCGGACCGCGACGCGTCCCGGGACGAGGCCGCGGCGGTCTTCGACGGGGAGATCACGGTCGCCCACGAGGGCATGCGGCTGGAGGTGGGAGGCTGAGCACCGTTCGAACCGACGGACGCGGTCCCACCGACCTCCGGCCGGTGAAGCTCCAGATGGGGTTCCTGGAGTGGGCGGAGGGGTCCGTCCTGATGGAGGTCGGGAAGACCAGGGTCCTCGCGGCCGCGTCCTACGAGGCCAGGGTGCCCCGATTCCTGGTGGGCAGCGGCAAGGGGTGGGTCTCGGCCGAGTACTCCATGCTGCCCCGCGCGACGGAGGTGCGAACCCCCCGGGAGGTCCAGCAGGGCCGCCCGTCCGGCCGAACGCAGGAGATCCAGCGGCTGATCGGACGGTCACTCCGGGCGGTGACGGCGCTCGAGAAGATGGGGGAGTCCACGATCTGGGTGGACTGCGACGTGCTCCAGGCCGACGGGGGCACCCGGACGGCATCGATCACGGCGGGCTACATCGCGCTGGCCATGGCCGTCAGGACGCTCCGGGGACGTGAGCTGCTGCGCCAGGATCCCCTGACCGACCAGGTGGCCGCGGTCAGCGCGGGGATCGTGGGTGAGGAGGCCCTGCTCGACCTGTGCTACGAGGAGGACTCGAAGGCGGACGTGGACTTCAACGTGGTGATGACGGGATCGGGCCAGCTGGTCGAGCTCCAGGGCACCGCGGAGGGGCGGGCGTTCAGCCGGGACCAGCTCCAGCAGATGGTGGACCTCGCCGAGGTGGGGATCCGGGAGCTCACGGCGATCCAGCGCGAGGCCCTGGCGACGCTCCCGGAGGGCTGAGCCGATGCCCTTCCCCGATCTCATCGCCCTGGCGACCCGAAATCCCGGGAAGATCCGGGAGATCAGGACGATCTGTGCGGATTGGCCGGTCCGCTGGCTGACCGCAGGCGGGGACGACCGGCCGTGGCCCGACCTGGAGGAACCCGGCGAGACCTACGCCGAGAACGCGCTGGCCAAGGCCCGGACGGTGGTGGAGGCGCTCGGCGTGCCGGCCCTGGCGGACGACTCCGGCATCGAGGTGGACGCGCTGGGCGGCGGTCCGGGCCCGCGGTCGGCCCGGTTCGCCGGCGAGCACGCCACCGAGCAGCAGAACCTGGACAAGCTGATCGAGGCGCTGGCCGGCGTCCCGCCCCAGCAGCGGACGGCCCGGTATCGCTGCGTGGCGGTGCTGGCCCGCCCGGGCGGCTCGGAGGTCCGCGCCGAGGGGGTGTGCGAGGGCACGTTGATCACCGAGCCTCGCGGGACCGGCGGCTTCGGATACGACCCCATCTTCCTTCCGGCTGGCTTCGAGCGAACCATGGCCGAGCTCTCGCTGGAGGAGAAGGATCGCATCAGCCACCGGGGAAAGGCCCTCCGGGCCCTCGGTCGCATCCTGACTCAGGAGACCGTGACGGGGTCCCGGCGATGAGTGAGGCGGCCGGCGCCGTCGACCGCTCGGCGGTCGGGCAGGTCGGCTCCGGCGAGTTCGTGGGGGAGGTCGGCCTGCTGGGAGGCGGTGCCGCCACGGCCACGGTTCGGGCCACGTCGCCCACACGGTGCCTGGAGATCCGCCGGGAGCGGTTCTGGGAGCTGCTGGAACAGGAACCGGCCATCGCGCTGCGGATCCTCGAGGTGGTGTGCCGCCGCCTGGTCCGCTCGGCTGGCGTGGGCCCCACGGCCAACCTGCCCGGATAGCTCCGGGCGGTTCCTCGGTCCTCGGTCCTCAATCGTCCTCGTCGACGATCGAGACGTTTTCCAGCTTCTCGACGGGGATCAGCTCCAGGATCCGCTTCACCAGCGACCCGGGCGAGACCAGGATGAGGCGCCCCCGCTCTCCCAGGCCCTTGGCCGTGCGGACGAGCACCTGGATCCCGGTGGAGTCCATGAACGCGAGCCCGGCCAGGTCCAGGGTCAGGCTGCCGCCTGCCTGGACGTCGGGCTCCAGGGCCGCGGTCAGGGAACCGACGTTCGACGCATCCAGCTCTCCGACCAGGCGGAATCCGCGCGGGTCGTTGGTCTTCTCGATCTGAAGGAGCATCCGGACGCCACTCGGGTGGGGACGGGCCATGATACTCCGGTCCTTCCGTCCGGCCGGTGAGGGGACTCCTTGCTCAGCTTGGCGCCCGGCCCCGAGGGTATGGTTCGGCCGTGGAGTCCAGGGACGGGGGGGCCGCGGTCTCCGTCGGCGTCCCGCGCGAGACGTATCCCGGCGAGCGGCGGGTGGCCCTGGCCCCCGCCAGCGTGCCGCCGCTGGTGAAGGCGGGCCTGACGGTCCTGCTGGAGTCGGGGGCGGGGGCGGAGGCCGGCTTCTCCGACCAGGCCTACACCGAGCGCGAGGCGTCGATCGGCTCCCGCCGGGACGCTCTGGGGGCGGACGTCGTGCTCCAGGTGCGGACCCTCGGAGCGAATCAGGAAGCAGGGCGCGAGGACCTGGACCTGCTGCGCGAGGGACAGATCGTGATCGGGATGGCGGCCCCCCTGACCGCCGCGGAGGCTGCCCGCGAGCTCGCCGAGCACGGGGTCACCCTGTTCGCCATGGAGCTGATGCCCCGGATCAGCCGGGCCCAGGGCATGGACGTGCTGTCCTCCCAGGCCACCATCGCCGGGTACAAGGCCGTGCTGCTGGCGGCAGACGCGTTGCCGAAGATGTTCCCCATGCTGACCACCGCAGCCGGCACGGTCGCGCCGGCCCGGGTGTTCGTGATCGGCGCCGGGGTGGCCGGGCTCCAGGCCATCGCCACGGCCCGCCGTCTGGGCGCGGTGGTGGAGGCCTACGACGTCCGCCCCGCGGTGAAGGAGCAGGTGGAGAGCCTGGGGGCGAAGTTCGTGGAGCTGCCCCTGGAGTCGGCCGACGCCGAGGATCGCGGCGGGTACGCGAAGGCCCAGGACGAGGACTTCTACCGGCGCCAGCGGGAGACCATGTCCCGCGTGGTGCGGGCTTCCGACATCGTCATCACCACCGCGCTGGTCCCGGGGGTCAGGGCGCCGTTGCTGGTCCCGGCCGACGCGGTGAAGGGCATGGCGCCGGGCTCGGTGGTCGTGGACCTAGCCGCCGAGCAGGGCGGGAACTGCGAGCTGACCAGGGCGGACGAGACGGTCGAGGTCAACGGGGTCCGGATCATGGGGCCGACCAACCTGCCGTCCACCATCCCGTTCCACGCCAGCCAGATGTACGCGAAGAACGTGTCGTCCTTTCTGCTGCGCCTGGTCGCCGACGGGAGGATCGAGGTCGACCTGGAGGACGAGATCACCCGGGAGACGCTGGCCACGCGAGACGGCGACGTGGTCCACCCCCGCATCCGCCAGGCCCTCGGGCTCGAGGAGAAGAAGCCCGCCGCGGCGTCGCCGGAGGGAGGCAATGGCCGATGACGTCGCGGATCGAGACCGGCCTGTACGTGTTCGTGCTCGCGACGTTCCTCGGCTACGAGGTCATCCGCCGGGTGCCGTCGCTGCTGCACACGCCACTGATGTCGCTGACCAACGCGATCTCCGGGATCTCGCTGGTGGGGTCGCTGATCCTGGCTGGCGCCAAGCACAGCACCCTCAGCACCGTCCTCGGGACGGTGGCCGTCACCGCCTCCACCATCAACGTGGTGGGCGGGTTCCTGATCACCGACCGCATGCTGCGGATGTTCCGGCGCCGGGAGCCCCGTCCGCGCCCGGCGACGAAGCAACCCGAGAACTCGCCGTGAGGATGCGCCCATGAACGACCACGCCATCCAGCTGATCTACCTGGCCTCGGGCGCGTCGTTCATCCTGGCGCTGCGCTGGATGAGCGCGCCGGCCACGGCCCGCCGGGGGGTGTGGATCGGCGAGGCGGGAATGCTCCTCGCGGTCATCGGCACGCTGCTCCGCTCCGAGATCGTCAGCTACCAGTGGATCATCGTCGCGCTGTTCCTCGGCTCGGCCATCGGCATCCCCATGGCGTTCTTCATGCCCATGACGGCGATGCCGCAGCGGATCGCGCTCTCCCATGCGTTCGGCGCCCTGGCCGCGGCGCTGGTGGGCACGTCGGAGTTCTACCTGCACTCCCCCCACATCACGAAGTTCACCATGACCGCGCTCGGGATCGAGGTGGTGCTGGGCTATCTCACCTTCACGGGGAGCCTCATGGCCTTCGGCAAGCTCCAGGAGGTCCTCCCGCAGCGACCCATCGTCTACCGGGGCCAGAACTACATGAACCTCGGCATGCTGGGGGCGGCCGTCGCCCTGGTGGTGGTGCTGGTGATCGATCCCGGCCGCAAGGAGCTGTTCCCGGTCATCGCGGCGCTGTCGCTGGTGTTCGGCGTGCTGCTGATCATCCCGATCGGCGGCGCCGACATGCCCACGGTGATCTCGCTGCTGAACTCCTACGCCGGGCTGTCCGGCGCCGCCATGGGATTCGTCCTGGACAACAAGGTGCTGATCATCGCCGGAGCGCTGGACGGCTCCTCCGGGTTCCTGCTGTCGCTCATCATGTCCCGGGCCATGAACCGGTCCTTCCGGAACGTGCTGTTCGGGGCGTTCGGGCAGCTCCAGGTGTCCGCCGCCGGCGCCGAGACGGAGCAGCGTCCGGTCAGGAGCGGCACGGCCGAGGAGGCCGCCATGATCCTGGACGCGGCCCGCCTGGTGATCGTGGTGCCGGGCTACGGCCTGGCGGTGGCCCAGGCCCAGCACAAGGTCAAGGAGCTCGCCGACGCGTTGATGAAGCGCGGCGTCGAGGTGAAGTTCGCCATCCACCCGGTGGCCGGCCGGATGCCCGGGCACATGAACGTGCTGCTGGCCGACGCCGACGTCCCCTACGACCTCCTGTTCGAGATGGACACCATCAACCCGGAGTTCGCCCAGGCCGACGTGGCCCTGATCATCGGGGCGAACGACGTCACCAACCCCGCCGCCCGGTCGGAGAAGGGCAGTCCCATCTACGGCATGCCGATCCTGAACGTGGACCGGGCCCAGACGGTGATGGTGATCAAGCGGAGCATGGCGCCGGGGTTCGCCGGCATCCCGAACGAGCTGTACTACCTGGACAGGACCAGCATGCTCTTCGGCGACGCCAAGGCCGTGGTCACCGACCTGGTTTCCGAGCTTTCGAAGATCGCCGCCGGGGTGTGAAGGGACGCGGCCTGGCGCTCACCTGGCCCCGGTGGCCCACAGGAAGTCCTGGCCGAGCCTGCCGCCCTGCCCGCGGTTGTCGTTCTCGACGCGCATGACGAACTCGTACCCGTGGGACTCTCCCGAGCTCCAGCCCCCGTGGGGGTCGAGGATCCCCTGCCTCGCGGAGTCCGGATAGCTCGCCACCAGGCCCTGGTACAGCACGCCGGGCCCCAACCCGGTGAAGTCGGTCCGGTTCGCCCGGAACCCCAGGCACGAGGGGAATCGGGTGGTATCCGGGAGGTATCCGCGCACCACCCTGAGCTGTACCAGTCGCGCCATCCGAGGGTCCCCGGAGGTCGAGCCGTACAGCCGGACCGACGCCGGCAGGCGGCCCGCGAACGTGACGCGGATGCACCGCCGGACGGGATGTCCGGGCCGGGCGTTCCGAACCTCGAACATCGGGTTGGCGCCATCGTGGTCCGACAGCGAGGCGCCGCCCGAGCGGGAGGAGGCCATGGCTTCCGCCGGTCCACTGGCCGCCATGGCCCAGGTGCTGGCCCACAGCAGCGAGCCAACGACTACCGCCAACGCCGCAGCCCGCCCCGCGGTCGCTCGGCGCGCTTGCGCCGCGGCGCCGGTCCGAGTCCAATGGCCGCTCACGTGGTAGTCATCGGCAGGAGGGGGCGGACCGGCGCATCCCTCGATTCAGGTATCTGAAGCCCGAGCCGGTCAGTGCGGGAAGGGGGACTTGGTACAGTCAGATCGCCCTACTGGCTTTCCTCGAGAGCCAGGCCGAAGGGGCTTCCCTCGGTGTCTCGGCACACGCTCCACCGCTCGCCCGGGTGGATGACCGAACCGCCCAGCGCGCTGACCCGCCGAAGCGCCTCGTCCATGTCCGGGACGGAGAAGTAGGGGAGCGACACCCGGTCGCCGGGGCCCGTCCCTCGCGTGTGGAGGCCGAGCGCGGGACCACTTCCGTGGGTCTGCCAGCCTTGCCCTTCGGCCGCCTCACGACTCTGGAGGTCGACGTCCAGGAGCCCGCCCCAGAACGCCAGAGCACGGGCCGGGTCGTCGGCAGGGAACTCCACGAGCCGGATCGGCGAGCTCACCCCGGCACGATAGCGCGACCGGCGGGTGGTGCGAGCGGCGACTGGGACATGTCAGCTCGTCCTGGCGGCGGCCGGGCCGGGGAAGTCACGGCAGGTGGATCGGACCCTCGATGAGGAAGTACGGGATGGACCCCGACGCCGGCTCCACCCACGGGTCCTGCGGATGGTCCGGCGTCACGGGGCGCCAGTCCCGGCACGCCCGCTCGACCCCCACCGGGTACACGGTCAGCACACCACTGCGGTCGATGTGCATGCGCAGGAAGTTCTTGTAGTCGTCGATGTGCTGTGCGGAGAAGGCCTCGTTGGGATGGCGCTTCACGGCCAGTTGGGCCGTCAGCAGGTAGCCCCCCATGAGCACGGCCCCGGCGAACCCGCCCACGATGCCCACGAGCAGGACGAAGGGGAGGACGGAGTACGGATGGGGCGGGAAGGGAACCCTGGTGGCCCCCCAGACCACGGTCGTCACCATGGCCATGTGGGCCAGCCAGTGGGGGCCGGCCATCGACAGCCTCCCCCACCACTTCCGCCCGTCCGCGAAGCTCCACAGCGCGAGGAGCAGCAGCAGGGCCAGGAGCAGGCTCATGGGGTTCCGGAGCATGGCCAGGCCAAGCCCCCGGAAGCCGGCCCCCTTCATGGCGACCACGAACGGTTGTCCCAGGGGAAGGGCGAACCGGATCATCCACGCGAACGCCATGTACAGGAGGCCGTTCAGGATCATGAACGTCCACGTCCGGACTGGGGCGACGAAGGCACCCCAGCGCAGGCGCTCCGATCGCCGCACGTCCGGGAAGACCCCCTGCTCCGCCCTGCGATAGGGGATCTCTTCCGCCCCGGGACCCGAGGACATCGGCCATGAGAGGTGCTCGGGCAGGTTGTGCGTCGGATACAGGAAGGCCCCGCCGCCCCCTGAGGTGATGCGGTGGCTTCCATCCGTCCCCTCGTAGCGGGCATAGTGGTGGAGGTCCCCGGAGAGCACGAGGCGCAGGTCCAGACCATGGGCCCGAACGACGTCGCTCTCGAAGTACACGAGGTTCCGCTTGGCCCGCTCGTTGGCCTGGAACGACACGTCACCGACCAGGGTGTCGTGGACCCATGCCGGCTTGGCCGTGCACAGGATCAGGCGGTCGCCCGGCTTCGCGTGGTTTGCGGCCACGTCGTGGAAGTAGTCGAGCTGGGGCTGGTCGATGCGGAAGTCGAGCTGGACGTCGATCCCCCACAGCCACCACTGGTGGGGGAGCTCGATGGCGAAGTAGCTCCGGCTCTGGTCCACGCGCCACCCTCCCACCCACTTCCCCGCGTGGAACAAGCGGAGGAACGTGGACAGGCCGTCGTACCAGTCGTGGTTCCCGGGAATGGCGAACAGGACGGGGCTGCTCCCCGGTTCGGTCCAGGGCAGGGCCGCGCGGTACGGGCCGATCAACCGGCCCTGGTAGGCGTCCTCGTTCGGGGTCGGATAGACCTGGTCGCCTCCCATCACCAGGATCCGTCCACGCTCGATCCGGCGGGGTCCGGCCCCGTCGTGGACCTCGAGCGCCTCCCGCCCCAGCAGCCATGCAACCGTGTAGGTCGAGTCCCACCCGTCCCCCGCGTCGGACACGTAGTCGATCCAGATCTCCTCGCCGGTGAGCGGGGGAAACGGCGGCTGGGGGAGGGCCGCCATCGTCTCCCGCTTGTCGGAGTACTGGCCGAAGATCCCCGCGAGCAGCACCTTGTAGCCCGTGCTGAGCAGACCCATCGGGCTCAGCCACTTGACCATCGGTTTCCGGTTGTGGAACGGGTCATCCGGAGAGCCGATCTCGGGCCGCGAGGGAGGGCCGGGCGGTACGGGCGCAGCGTCGGTCGAATCGCTCATGATCCCCCCTTCGTCCCCGGCCGCGGGTCCCTACGCGAGGCCGAGGAGCGGGCCGAATATCGCATATGGAGCCTCCGCGCCGAAACTGGCGCGGTCCATGTCTCCGCCCACGGTGATCGTCGGCCACCACATATATGCTCAGCTCGGCGATGGCCGAGCTGCCTGGTGGTTCGGAGTTCCGACGCAGGTGGAAGGCTCTGCGCGTGAGGGAGCGCTTTCGCGTTCTCTTCCTGGCGCTCCGAGGCAGGGTGGCCCCCGATCCCGATCAGAGAGTTCTCGTGGCCGCCTATGCTCATCAGGAGCGCCAGCCTCGGCGACTGGTAACTCGGCTGGGCTCCACCTTGATCGGTGTGGCGATCGCCGAGTTGACGCTCAGACCTCCGGGATCTTCCGTCCTCGCGGACGTACTCGGAGCCTTGCTCGGCGTCGCGCTGGCCGCCTTGCTTGCCCGCCACTACCTCGGGCGAGCCGAGCGACGGAACGTGCGGGCACTCGGCGACCGGGACAGCCCCGACGACTGAAGACGGTGCGGTGCGAGAGGGGGGAGTCGAACCCCCACGCCCTTTCGGGCACCGGGTCCTAAACCCGGCGCGTCTACCGATTCCGCCACTCTCGCGCTACAAACGTGCCGCTCGGAGTGTAGGCGGCGCCCTCAGCTGAGCGCTGACCGGGTGAACACTCGGACCGAGATGGCCAGCAACGCCCCGGCGAAGACCAGCACCACCGCGAGGCTGAGCGTCGCCATCGTGGTCGCACTGCCCATGCCCCAGATGTCCGCCAGGCCGGAGCGATCCCCCAACAGCCCGTAACGCATCAGCGCCAGCCCGTGGGTGAGGGGCAGCACTCGGGCGAACCAGGCCAGAAATCCCGGCAGGGCGCTGATCGGAAAGAGCGAGCCGGCCAGGAACCACGGCACGATGGCGATCGCGGGGACGCGGGCGATGTACTCGTCCTGCCTCGGGACCCGGCTGGCCAGGGTCTCGGCCGCCCCGTACATCCCGACGGTGAAGAGCACGGCGGTGGCGACGAACCAGGCCACGCCCGCACCGGTGGCGTGGAAGTGGATCCCCCGCACCAGCGCGAACCCGATCAGCGTCACCACCTGGAAGGCGGTCACGGCCAGAGCGACCGCGAGGTTGCCGAGGACCAGCATCGAGCGCGGGATCGGGGCCGCGAGCAGCTCTCGCTGCGCCCCGCTCTCCCGGTCCACGATCACGCTCAGCCCCGAGAACATCGTGTTGAGCGGGATGAGCAGACCGATGGTGCCGATCGCGATGAACGACTCGTACGCCGCGCTCGTGTGCAGTGCCTCCTTCAGCGCGGGCGCGATCACCAGCGCGAACAGGATCGGCGTGAGCAGCGGAACGAACAGCTCCCGGGGCGTGCGCACGGTGAGCTGGAAGCGCCGGCCCGCGAGGGTCGCGAGCGGGAGCGCCAGCGTCCGGCGGCGCCGGGTTCGGGGAACGGTGGAAGCGATGGTCGCCATTCGAGGTTCTCCTCTCGCGTCGAGATTCGGGCAGTGGTCTTCCCTGTTCGTGATGGGTCAGGCGGCCTCGGCGAGCCGGTCGCCGGTGAGCCGCAGGTACACGTCGTCGAGCGTCGGCTTCCGGGTGCTGATCGAGGTGGCTCCCAGCTGGAGCGCATCGATGGCGGCGATCGCGTCGCCGGCGGCGCCCTCGTGCAGGGGCACCGTCACGGTCGACCCGACGGTGAACGCGTCGTCCCCGGCCACGCCGTTCGAGCGCAGCGACGCCAGAGCTGTGTGGGGGTTCCCGCTCACCCGCACCTCCACGATCTCCTCGCCGAGCCCGTCCAGGAGCGCCGCCGGCGTGTCCAGGGCCACGATCCGCCCGGCGTGCATGATGGCGAGGCGGTCGCACAGCCGCTCGGCCTCGTCCAGGTAGTGCGTGGTCATCAGGATCGTCATCCGGCTGCGGGCCCGCAGGTTGGCGATGACGTCCAGCAGCTCGTGGCGGATCCTCGGGTCCAGGCCGACGGTCGGCTCGTCCAGGAACAGCACCTGTGGCTCCGAGACGAGGGCCCGTGCGATCTCCAGCCGCCGCCGCTCGCCGCCGCTGAAGGTGCCCACCGGCCGGTCCACCAGCAGGGACAATCCCATCAGCTCGGTGATCTCGGCGATGCGGTGGGCGGCGGCTCCAGCTTCGACCCCCCACAGGCGGGCGTGGATCTCGAGGTTGCGGCGGCCGGTGAGCGGCCTGTCCACGACGGGGTCCTGGAAGAGGACGCTGCTGATCCGGCGGGCGGCCAGCGGCTGGCCGGCCACGTCGAACCCGGCCAGCCTGGCCCATCCCCTGGTGGGCACGACGGTCGAGGTGAGCATGCCGATCGTCGTCGACTTGCCGGCGCCGTTCGGTCCGAGCAGGCCGAACACCTCGCCCGCGGCCACGTCGTAGTCGATCCCCTTCACGGCCTCCGCGCCGCCCGGATAGGTCTTGGTCAGGCCCCGCACCTGGATGGCGAGGTCCGCTGGTCCCGGCGAGCGCTCGATGTCGATTTCCATGGGTGCCTCCTCCTTCGTGTCGATGGCGCAAGGACGTGGCTCCATCGGGGAATGTGACATCGGTCGCGCGGAGCCATCCGCGTGTCATATCCCGGCCCGCGATCTCGTCCCTGTTGGTGGAGACCTATCCTCGGAGGCCTGACATGAGCGACAGACCATCACGCGAGCAGCGCCTCGGGGTCGACGATCGGCTCGCCGACGTGTGGCACGAGCAACGTCGACTGTTGCTCGACGTCGCCTACCGGATGCTCGGCAGCGTCACGGATGCGGAAGACGTGGTCCAGGAGGCCTTCGCCCGGCTGATGCGGGTCGACCTGGAGGAGATCGACGACGTCCGGGGGTGGCTGGTCGTGGTCGTGACCCGGCTGTGCCTCGACCAGCTTCGCTCGGCGCGGGCTCGGCACGAGGCATACGTCGGTACGTGGCTGCCCGAGCCCCTCGTCGAGGTCCCCGGCGCCGAGCCCGATCCGGCCGACCGGGTCACCCTCGACGACAGCGTGCGCATGGCGCTCCTGGTGGTGCTGGAACGACTGAGCCCCGCGGAGCGAGCGGCCTTCGTGCTGCACGACGTGTTCGGGTTCTCCTTCGAGGCCGTCGGGAGGATCGTCGGCCGGTCGCCCGCGGCCTGCCGGCAACTGGCGAGCCGCGCGCGGCGCCACATCGAGGCCGAGACGAGCCCGGCGCGGTTCGAGGTGGACCCGGCCATGCTGCACCGTGCGGCTGAGCAGTTCATCCGGGCCGCCTCGAGCGGCGACGTGGATGCGCTGTTGAAGGTGCTGGATCCCGATGTCGTGGGATGGACCGACACGGGTGGCGTCGGCGGGGCGCCGCGAGCCGTCGCCGGAAGCCTCCGGGTCGCCAAGACCCTCCTGGCATTCCTCAGGACCTGGAACGTCACCCTGGCGCCGATGGCGGTGAACGGCGAGCCTGGGGCGATCGCCTCCTTGGGCGGCGAGCTCATCGCCGTCCTGGCCCTCGAGTCGCGGGAGGGCTTGATCATGAAGATCCACGCGATCGCCAACCCGGAGAAGCTGGCCTACGTTCGGTCACGGCTCGGTGGCCGGCAAGAGTCCAGCTGACGGGGAGGCGTCTGAAGGCGTGCTCCGAGCGCCTCACAGCCCCGTTCAGGCGCCACCCGGCGGCGCCGCCCGGTCCTCGATCTCCCAGGCGTGATCCAGGGCGTGCCACGCGGATCTGCGGACGAAGTACCGGGGCGGCCAGTGGGTGCCCGAGCGGCGGGGTTTCCCCGGGGGCTCGCCGCGCACGCGGGCCCACAGCGCCTCCACGATGGCGGAGCGGAGGCCGGCGGCGAGCTCGGGCGTCGCCTTCTGGTCGTCGCGGATGGGGAACCGCTCACCGATCTGCGCCAGGTACACGGCGTCCGCGCCCATCACGTGGCTGACGATCGCGTCGAGCTCGCGGCCGCCGCCGCGGGGGCCCTTCCGAAGCTCCTTGCCCACCGCGGCCTTGGCGGCCCGGTCGAACGCGGCCCAGCACGCCTGGAGCAGCGCGATCTGCCGCTTGGTCTCGGCGTCGTCGAGCGGACGGTCGTCCGCGGCCGGCGGGATGCCGGGAGCGCCGAAGTCGGTGGTCGCATTGCCCTTCAGGCGCTCCACCACGCGCAGGGACGACACACGCGCCGGAGCGGTGAACTCCCCGGCGACCTTCCGCCGACCAAGGGCCTTCACGTAGCGGGGGGCGGCGTCGACCAGCGCGTCCAGCGCCGCATCCTCGTGGCGTCCGCTCCGGCACCACCCCGGCCATTCGAGCGCGCCGGCGAAGGTTCGCTTCTTCCCGATCTCCAGGTAGACGCCGATCGGCAGCGTTTTCACCCGGTCATGAGGGCGACCCGGGCCGGGTTGGCCGGATCGACCTTCACCGCCAGGCGCACGCCGGGCACAGTTGGTGCAGCCCCACGCCGGTCGCCGCGATCACGATGCCGATCACCGCCGCGCTGTCCTCCAGCAGGACCGTCTTCACGGTGGGGTCGGGGCTGATCCGGACGAACTCCAGGACGGGCAAACCGGCGTCGCTGGCCTCCCGACGGGTCTGGCGATAGGCCCGCAGCCACGAGATTCCCTCCGCCACGAACGAGATGCCCAGCACCACCCACGGGACCGTACTCGGAGTCCCCGCTCTGGAACACCCCCAGCAGTGCGAGCACGCCCTGCCCGATCGAGAAGATCGCCCCCGCCACGAAGATGAACACGGCGGTGAGGAAGGCCCAGAAGAACCGCTCATTGGCCGTAGCCGAACGGGTGATCCTCGTCTGGCTCCTTCTCCCCGCGCGACAGGGAGACGCGGAGGAAGACCTGGTCAATGGTGTCGGCAACGGAGTGGGCGAACTCGGCCAGGATGGCCTTCGACCCCGAGAGCAGCCCGGCCACGAGCTTGGCGATCGCGATCAGCCCGTTGGCCGCCCCCGCGATGTGGACGGTGCGCTTGTTCTCGTCGCCCACGATCCCTCCCGGGCGGGCCTCGACAGCGGCTTCTGATCCGGGGTTACCCGCCGGGAACGAACCCCATGCGGACAGCCGACCGAGAACGGCCTTGCAGACGCGGGACTCACTCGCGGTGACCTGCACGTTTGAAGCTTGAACTGCCCCGCCGAGGGGTACGCAATGGCGTGCCCGCGACTCAGGGGAGGTGGATGGGTATGAAGAGGAGATTCCTCTTGGGGGTGGCGCTCCTCGGTGCGCTCCTTCTGGTGTTCATGATCGTGCCGGCGTCGGGGACGTCGGGCTTCCAGTTCAGCACCGGGTTCCTGCCGGGCTCCGATGACGGCAACGAGCCCTCGCTGGCCATCTCGACCGGGGGCATTCGCTACGCGTCCTGGCAGGCTCCGGGCGAGTTCGCCGTGGCGTCCGACGGGGTCACCTGGACGAACACCGGTGAGCCCGACTCCGGCGCCCTGGGCGACGTGTCCAACGCCGTGGACGCCTCGGGAGCCGTGTACAACGGCCAGATCTGCGGCGTCCCCGCGGCGCTGCACACCTGCGTGTACCGCAGCACCGATGGGACGGTCACCTGGCCGCAGCAGACCATCGCCGCGGACTCCAATCCTGGCGCCTCGGACCGACCGTGGATCGCGGTGGACCCGACCTCGACGACCGGGTCGTGGGACCCGGCCAACACGACGGTGTACCTCGAGTACCACACGTTCTCGCCGGACGACATGGTGTACGTGACCAAGTCCACCGATGGCGGTGCCACGTTCGGTCCGCCCATGAACGTGACGAACGACCCCAATGCGCTGTCGGCGTCGTCGTGCAACACCATTCCCAGCGGGATCGTCGTGGACCCGAACAACCACTACGTCTACGCGCTGTGGCTCTCCGGGAACGACGTCACGGCGAACACCGCGAGCGGCTGCAACTACTCGCAGCTGGGCCCGTTCGACAAGGCATGGGTGTCGGTGTCGACGGACGGCGGGACCACGTGGACCGCCTACCAAGCGTGGCACGGCAAGTATGATCCCACCACGCTGCAGGGAGACAACGCCGACAAGATCTTCGGCACGATCAGCGTGGACCAGGCCGGCCAGGTCCACGTCCTTCTCCCGGTCCGTCACCACGACGACCCGGTGGGCTACACCACCGACTGCCAGACCAATCCCAACTGCCAGGAAGCTCCGCGGCCCACCCGTCTGCTTCTGGTGACATCGCCGGACCAGGGGCAACACTGGACGAAGCCGGCCGTGCTGACCCCAGGGACCAAGGGGTCGAACTTCTTCCCGTGGATCGCGGCCGGCGCGCAGGGCGTCGTGGACGCCATCTGGTACAAGTCCGCCAGCAGCAAGCCCAATGACCCGTCCAGCGTGTGGAACGCGCAGTTCGGCCAGATCACCGGCGCGGTCGCCATCTTCGGGCCCAGCCAGGTCCGGTACGCCTCGACCCCGGTGCTCACGCAGCTGCGGCTGGACCCGAACCCGGTGCACATCGGAGGGATCTGCTCGTTCGGCATCTTCTGCTCGGTGGTCCCGGGTGCAAACCGAAACCTCGCCGACTCCATCTCCATCGCGCTGGATCCGTCTGGCGGGGCGAACGCCGTGTGGACGAACGACGTGGTTTCCCCGGAGCAGATCGAGTTCGCCTGCCAGATCGGCGGGCCGAGCGCCACCACCGGAAGCGGCCTCACCGGCTGCTTCAGCGGAAGCTGACGCACCGGACGGCCTCGAGGGC
>JALYLZ010000074.1 GCA_030774015.1 Actinomycetota bacterium
GGGCCGTCTGGCCCCCTCCTCGTATTCGTGGCGGGCTTGCGATCGCCGGTACGGAACCGGGCGTAGCGGCCCTACGGCGCCTTGGCGATGTGCCGCTCGGTGGGGGTGAGGTATTCCACGCACGGGACGCCCGGACGCACGGAAAGGCAACGCACCTGCGCATCAGCCACATCGACCGCCGTCCGCCGACCGTCGGAGGAAGGACCGCCTGGGCATACGTGGTGCTCATGGCCTTCGTCCTGGCCGCCCTGCCGGGCGTCCGGGCGGCGAGCGCAGAGTCCCGCCGGGCCCCTTCCCCTCCGCCCGAGCTGGCCGGGGTGGCCACCGCGAACACCGGGACCGACCATGCCAGAGCGCTCTCGATCCGCGTCCCCCCCGGGACGAAGGACGGAGACCTCTTGGTGCTGTTCCTGGACAGCTCCGAGGTCGTCGATGCCGGGGGCCTCGCTCGCTGGGACCGGGTGGACTCGGGAGACGCCGGGAGCTCGCTCCGGGGCTCCAGCTACGTCCGGGTCGCCTCGTCGGAGCCTCCGCACTACACCGTCACGTTTCCCCGGGCCGTCCTGGCGGCGGCCACGATGCTGGACTACCGGGGCGTGGACACCTCGGACCCGCTCTCGACGCACGACATCGTGACACAGTCGTCGTACACCACGGCGCTCCAGTCGGCGCCGCTCACCGGCGTGGGCACCAACGACATCGTCGTGGTGGGCTTCCAGTCCCGAGGCGTCCCCGACGGCCCCTTCGGCGTCGAGGCGCCCGGGAACGGCTGGGTCCAGCGAGCCCAGCACACCACCATCAGCGCGAACAACCCCGACGTCGGCCAGAGCGTCGTCGAGAAGTTCGCCGGAACGGACACACCGACGGAGTCTGCCGCGGTCCAGGTCACGTACGTGGCGACCGCGATCGCGCTCCGGGGGGTGAGGTCCAACCTGGTGGACGAGGTGCACTACACCTTCACCGGGCCGAGGTCCGTGACCTTCGACTGGCGTGGGAACGTGGGGTCCATCCGGCTGGGAAGGACGGCCCGCTACCGCCGGACGGTGACGGCCTCTCAGCCCCGGCCCCTTCCCATCTCCTCCGCCGGTCCGTTCTGGCAGGTCAGGATCGGGAAGCTCGAGCCCGGCACGACCTACCACTACTCCATCGGAGGGTCGCCCGACCGCACCTTCACCACCGCGCCGACCGGGCCGTTTCGCTTCGACGTCACCGCGGACGTCGGCGACTCGCGCACGTACCCGCAGGTGGCCGGCATCGAGGGGCAGATCGCGGCGGACCGGCCGGCCTTCGTGCTGGTGCCGGGCGACCTCACCTACGGCGACTCCCACGGGCAGGAAGCCGTGGACCAGCACTTCGACGATGTCATGGTGTGGAGCCAGAGCGCCGCCTACATGCCCGCGTGGGGCAACCACGAATGGGAGACTCCCCTGGACGACCTCCGCAACTACAAGGGGCGATTCTCGCTGCCGCACCCGCACACCTCGCCAGGAGCCCCGCAGGCCGGCTGCTGCGGCCAGGACTGGGGCTGGTTCGACTCCGGCGGTGTGCGGTTCATCGCGTACCCGGAACCCTGGCCGGGAGCTTGGCAGGACTGGGCGGGACGGGCCAGCGGGATCATGGCCGCCGCACAGGCCAACCCGGCCATCCACTTCATCGTGACGTACGGGCACCGCCCCGCCTATTCCTCCGGAGAGCACGGCGGGACGCCGGAGCTCGCGGACATCCTGGACCTGCTGGGCGATACCTACTCGAAGTACGTCCTGAACTTCAACGGGCACTCGCACGACTACGAGCGGTTCCAGCCGATCCACGGCGTCACGCACATCACGGCGTCGGGGGGCGGCGCCGGCCTCGAGAACGAGTGGGGGCCGGTCGATCCGCGGACGGCCTTCCGGGTCAGCCACCTCGAGCACGTCCGCGTGGACGTCACGGCGACCAGCCTGGTTGTGCAGGCCGTATGCGGTCCGCCGTCCAGCCTCGACGAAACGGCCTGCGACGCCGGGGACGTGCTCGACTCGGTGGTTATCAAGGCGCCCGGCGTCAGGGCCGACGACTCGACCCGCAGACGGGGGCGCTCGGCGGGGCCGCGGTTCCAGGTGCGGCTGGCGCACATCGTGTCGACCACGCCGTTCCATGATCCCCATGCGGCGCCCGAAGGGCGGGGCCTTGGCTCGTCGCGGGCCGAGCCCCTGCTCTTTCGGTGCACCCTCCCCACGAACGTGTGACCTGGTTCCTGGCCGGAGCCCGGCTGGCGCTCGGAGCGGCATTCGCCCTGGCCGCCGCCTCGAAGATCGCCCGGCCCCGAACCGTCGTGACGGCGCTGCGGACGTCCGGCGTCCCGCGCCCGGCTCTCGCCGGTGCCGCCGTTGCCTCGGTGGAGACGGCCCTGAGCGTGGTCCTGGTGGCCGGATCGGGAACCTGGGTGAGGGCCGGGATGATTGCCGGCGCGGCCCTGCTGGCGGTGTTTACCGCCCGGATGGTCATGGTCACTCGCCGGGCCGTCGCCGTCCCCTGCGGGTGCTTCGGAGGACGAGGCACGAGCCCGCGGCTGCACCTGGCCCGAACGGCAGCCCTTCTGGCCACCGCCGTAGCGGGAACGGTCGGCGCGGCGCACCATTCGGCCCCGCAGCTTCCCCTGCCGGTCGTGGTGGCCGTGGTGGTGCTGGCGGCCGGCTGGGCCGCGCGGGTGGCCCGTCCGACGCGGATGCGAATGCCCCCGGCCCGCCTGGGCGAGGAGCAGGGCCTGACCCGGCGGCGCTTCCTGCTCTACGCGGCCTCCGGGGCGGCCATCGCCGGCATCGGCGGGACCTTGCTGGGCCGCGAGCTCCTCCGGCCGTGGGCTTCCACGGTCCGGGTCACGCCGAGGCCGGCGCCCTGCCCGTGCGGCGTGATCACCGACGGCAGGGCCGTTCTGTCTCCCCCGGACGTCGCCAGGCCCGGCTACCTGTCGGCGATCGGCCCGGCGCCCTTCGGCACCACGGTCACGCGGATCGTGGGCGACCCCGGCTCGGCCATACCCTTCCCCGCCGGGTCACCGGGCACCTGGGGCACGGACGCCCGCCACCATTACAGCGACGACCAGCCCTGGAACGCCGACATGACCCTCATCGCGATCCAGAACTACGGCGGCGGGTCGCCGTCGGACCTGTACCTGGACGGTTCCACGTACCGTCCCCGTCTGGCCCAGTGCGACAACTACGAGGTCGTCGACGACCGCTGGCATCCCCGGCTCCCCACGGTGAGGGTGAACGCGGGCGGGACCACGCTGGAGTGGTTCGACGTGGCGGCCTGCCGCCAGCTTCGGAGCTGGACCCTCCCCGAGAGCGTGGAGGACCTCGGGCTCACCGACGGCAACCTCACCCCGGACGGCCGGTTCGTGGTCCTGGGGAACCAGCGGAACATGTTCGTGCTGGACATGGACCCCCAGCCGCCCCTGGCCCCCTACCCCGCGGCGCGGACCGGGCCTGCGGTGGACATCACCTACGGCGGATTCCCGGTGGACTTCGTCACCATCTCGCCGTCGGGCGCCTACGCCGTCGTCCACTACCGCGGCGACCACCCGCGGGTGTTCGACATCGACGCCCGGACCCTGGCCATGGCGCCCCGTCCGATGCCGGCCTCGAGCCCCCGGTGCGCCGGCACCGCCGAGGACGGCTTCGTCTACGACCTCGGGCATCCGGACCTCGCCCTGGATTCGTTCGACGGGAACGAGGACGTGCTGGTGGGACAGGAGCACTGCGGGCTGATCGGCAAGGAGGTGGGCGGGCGGCCCATGGGCGGGGTCGTCAAGGTCCGGCTCCGGGACGGGAAGGTCACCTCGCTGACCGATCCGTCCAACGAGGCCTACCCGTACCACGTCTCCACGCGGAACACGCGTCGGCCGGGGTGGGCCTACGTGACCTACTACGAGGACCAGGGTGGGAGGCGCTTCGACCAGGAGATCGTGGCGGTCAGCCTGGACGGGAGCGGCAAGGTCGAGCGATGGGCCCATCACCACAGCGACACGACCAACTGCTATCGGTGCGAGCCACACGCCGTCCCCTCCCCCGACGGCCTGAGGGTCCTGTTCGCCAGCACGTGGAGCCTGGACTGCGACGGCGGCTGCGGCACCCAGCGCGTCCGCCAGGCCTACGTCGTCGACGCTCGCGGTTCGTGACGGCGGCGAGCCCAGCCGCCTGATCGCGTCGCGTCGAGTCGCCCGGCGTCCTGAAGC